>JALGWN010000206.1 GCA_025774115.1 bacterium | reverse complement strand
GAACCGACCAAAGGGCGCTGCCCGCCGATGTCGCGATCCTTGGCCTGGGTGTACGTCCCAACACCCGATTGGCCGGGGAGGCCGGTATCCCACTAGGGTTTAAGGACTCCATCAAGGTCAACGACAGGCTCGAGACCGATCTGGAAGGCATTTGGGCCGCAGGTGACTGTGCGGAGGTATTTCATCTGGTGAGCAAGCGGCCTTTCTGGGTCGCTATGGGTACGGTAGCCAACAAAGCGGGACGGGTGGCGGGGATCAATGTCGCCGGTGGTGATGCCAGGTTCCCCGGTGTCTTAGGGACAGCCGTGACCAAGTTTAAGGAGACCGAGATAGCCCGTACCGGGCTTCAGGAGAGGGAGCTTAAGGACCTCGGTCTGGATTACGTCTTTGAGGCTATCGATGACAAGGTACGGGCCGGATACTACCCGGGCTCAATAAGAGTGAAGCTCTATGCAGAAAAGGGAAGCGGTCGCCTCCTGGGCGGTCAGATCGTCGGCGCCCCGGGCTCGGCCAAGCGGATCGACGTCATTGCTACGGCTCTCCATGCGGGTATGACTGTGGCTGACCTCATCGACCTCGATCTCGGTTACGCGCCGCCCTTCTCATCGGCCTGGGATCCCATCCACATCGCCGCTCGCCAAACCGCCAAGCGAGTTTAACGGGCCCCTTTGGCCCCTTTGAGAAAAGGGGTCAAGGTCAGGCATTGGCCGGTTTCCGTCATCGGGGTGCCTCGGACGCCTACATGCAAGCGTATGAGCCCGGCACATCAAGGGTGTACGGTCATGCGGATACCGTTACAGATTCCATCGGATGCAGGAAGAAGAGGATCACCTCGTCAGGGGGTGTGCCGCAGGCAGCGGTCACCGCGCGCCGGTAGGTCTCCACCTGCGGGCGGTATTCCTCCGCCTTGCCTGCCAGTTTACTCTCCGGCACCCTGTCGGTCTTGAAGTCTACGATGCCGATCTTGCCGGTATCTTCGAACAGGACGTCGATGACCCCCTCGACTATTGTCCCGTCATCTTCGAAGGTGAAGGGGACCTCTTTGTAGTACCGGTCGGCTCCGATGATGCGTTTCATAAGATCGGAGGCCAGGGCCGTTCTGACCATCTCGACAGCCTCTTCGACCATGGCCGAATCGGCGCCTATCGCCGGAGCCTCTGCTGCGGCCACTTGCTCGAGGATGGCGGGATGCTTCCAGTCTATGCGCTCGAGAAGCCTGTGGACCAATTGCCCGAATAGCGCTCCTCCGCTTCGTCCTGCGACCGGGAGTACTTCCGTCTCTTCCGTTGCCGTCCTTAAGCTACGGCCCCGCGCAAACCACTCGATCCTGTCGGCCTGCCGGCGCTTCCACTTCTCGAGGCGGTCACACATGGCCTCAGCCTCCGCCGGCTCGGGTGCGTCGGGATCGAGCGGCACCCTGAAGAGGGGTGGCTCCTTAGGCTCAAGATCGAGGCTCGAACCTTCGAAGATGCGCATGCCCTTAAGTGTCTCCGCGCCTCGGGTCTCCCCAGGTTGCGGTATCTTCTGAGCCAGATAGTGAAAGAGCGACTTAGGTTTTGTATCGCCGGCTTTTGGATACTCTCCCGGGGTTGCAAAGTATGCCGGTATGACCACAAAGTCCCGCGCCCGCGTCATCGCTACATATAGCAACCGGCGTTCTTCAGCTTCCCGGCGCAAGTCCTCATAATCGCTCAGGCGCTCGTAGTTGGTGGTCTGTATGCCCATCTGCTTGTTTCCTACCCGGATCGCGATCTCTCCCTTACGGCGATCGACCACAAATGTCTCGCCTTTGTTTCGCTTGCCCGCAAGGTCTGTGAGGATAACCATCGGGAACTCGAGGCCCTTCGCCTTGTGTATCGTCAGCAGCCTTACGAAGTCATCGCCGGTCTCTACGGTTGCCGCTTCGGCTTCCTCGGCCTCCTCTTCCTTCCTGTCGGCGAGCCAGCGTACAAAGGCCCGGAAGGTCAGCACGCCACGGTCGGCGAGCGCCCTGGCAATGTCCCCGATCTTAAGAAGGTTGGCGACCCGCTGCTCTCCGTTCGGCCTGAGCAAGAATACAACGAGGGCCTTAGTCTCCGCGTACAGCGTGTCGAGTAACGACTCTGCGCCGATTTCATTCCGCACGGCATGCAATCGACGCAGCAGGCCGAAAGCCTCCTCGAGTGTGGTGCCGGCAGCATCACTCACATAGGCGAGGTCGCCGCCCCTTGCGTGAAATTCGAAGAGATCCTCGTCTGAGATACCAAAAAAAGCCGATCTCAGTGCCGCCACCAGGGCCACCCTGTTGTTGGGATTGTCGATAGCCATAAGCAGGGCCAGGAGTTGCTGTACCTCCTCGCAGAGAAAGAAGCGCTTACCGCCGATGACCCGGTAGTCTACTCTGTACCTCCTCGCAGAGAAAGAAGCGCTTACCGCCGATGACCCGGTAGTCTACTTCGTAGAGGCGAAGGGCCTGTTCCAGTGCCTCCAGGCCGGTCTGCGTTCGCATCAGTATGGCAATGTCCTTAAGTTCGATGGGCCGCCGGCGCTGCTCGGTCTTGTCCCAGACCTCCCATCTCTCACTTTCGACCACGCGCTTGATCAGGGCCGCTATCGACCGAGATTCGTAACGCCGCCTCTGGTCGGCCCGCGTCATCATGGCCGATGCTCCCGGCCGAAATCCAGTGCGACATATTCGGGCTGGTAGTTGCCTTCTTCGGGTACCTTGATCAGGTCTTCGAAAATGGAATTCACTGCGGCGATTATCGATTCGGCACAGCGGAAATTCTGGTGAATACTCAAGTGGCGGTTATTCCCCAGGGTGGCCTTTGCCGCGGCATACATCTCGATATCGGCTCTTCTGAAACGGTAGATGCTCTGCTTCGGATCGCCTACCAGGAAGAGCTTTCCCGGGCTTGCCTCCGATTCCCGCCACTTGTCCGTCCGTCCGTCTTGAGCGCCGGCCAAATAGAAGATTATCTCGGCCTGAAGGGGATCGGTGTCCTGGAATTCATCCACCAGCAGGTAGCGGTAGCGCCCGGTGAAGTAAGCCCGAACATGGTCGTGTTGCTTGAGGAGGTCTCTGGTCGAGAGCAGGAGATCATGAAAGTCGAGAAGCCCCTGAGAGGCCTTCGCGGCGGTGTAGGAATCGACATAGTCGAGGAGAAGCCGGGAAAGCGAGGCTATGATGTTGTGAGCGATAAGCAGCCTCACCTTCTCATGCTGTTCTTTCAAGGCTCCTAGCTCTAACCTGACCTCTGTCAGGTGATCCTTGGAGGCCCAGTTGCCGGCGTTTCCCCGTCTGCCCACAGACGGGATCCCCATGGTGCCGAAGAGGTAGGCATGCAGGCGGTCCTCGGTCCGGATCGCTTCCACCTCACGGGCATGCTTCGCCAGATCTTCGATGAGACATAGAGCGCCGTCATCTGGGTTATGGCAGAAGCCTCCGGCCTTCTCCAGCCGGGCTGCAGTCGTCTTGAGGGTCTTCATGAAATCGCTGATATGGGGACCGGAAGCCTCTTCGGCGGGCAGCAAGTCCGCGACGTCTCTGTTCTCCGATATGGTCACGGCAAGCTCGTGCATATGTTCGAGGGTTATACCGACGCGGAGCGCAAGGCGCAGGACCGGGTTGTCGCTGTCCATCTTCCGGGCGATCCATTCATCCCAGGTCTCCTGGGATATCAGGCCGGCCATCAGCTCGTCCGCCACAGCGAAGTTGGGATCGATGCCGGCTTCAACCGGGCGTTCCTTGAGGATTGAGGTACAGAAGGCGTGAATTGTGGTTACCGGCATGCGTTCGAGTCCATACAGGGCGTCCGCCAGGTGTTCGGCCGCTCGCCCCGAGGCCTTGGCTGTCTCGGCTCCAATCTTCTCTTGGAGCCTGGCCTTGAGTTCCGCCGCTGCGCGTTCGGTAAACGTGATTGCTACGATTTCCTCCGGCTGAGCCTTGCCGGTCTTTATAAGGTTCAGTATTCGCTCCACAAGAAGCGTGGTCTTCCCGGTACCTGCCGCAGCCTCGACAATGAAGCTGTGGGCAAGATCGGAGGCGGCCCTGGCTCTGTCTGCCCCGTCGGCCGGTCGACCGGTACGATCCATCACTCGATCTCTCCTTTATCGGGTTCGACCCGGATCTCGCCTCTCATCCTTAAGAAGGCCTCCGCCCTGGGGTCCCGCCGCTTGCGCTCCAGGATCCGGCGCCGGTAGGGTCCGCAGGCCAATGCGAAACCGCACCATCGGCAGGCTTCGCCGGCAAGCGGGAAGAAGAGGCCTCCTGATATTCCGTCCGCAATCGTATCGAGTATCCCCGCGAGCTCGTCACGTTTACGCTTAAGACACTCCCCGCTGAATTCTATATGCCGCTTCTTACCCTTGGCTGCGAGGTGATAGTACTCGGCGGACAGCCCGTCGATCTCCGGGTGAAGGGTTTCAAGAATGTGCCGTGCTGCGTGTAGGTAGAGAGGAAGCTGGAGGGTGGTCCCGCCCTGAAAATCATCTTGCTTTGCATGCGGTTTGCCGGTTTTGTAGTCCATGATTCTTGCCTGCCGGCCGTCCTCGGAAAGATCGATTCGATCGATTCTGCCTCTCAATAAGATCCGCCGCTTACCGAACTCGAGCGGGACAGGCTCGTCCGTCGAGATCTCACTCTCTTCGGAGGTCCGGGACCTCATCCCGTATCGGACCTCAAAGTAGGTGGGGTGGAGTTCGTCCTGCCCCGTTTCCTCTTCAAAGAAGTCCTCGAGCCAGGCAAGGATCGCGTCCTTTTCCAGTTCCCACATCACGGGATACCCGACCACTCCGGTGTGCTCGAATCGCCCGCAAACCTGTCCGGCAATCTTCCTGAGGAGCATGAGATCCGTGGGATCCACGGTGAGCGGCTCACCCTTCTTCTGCTTGAGTGCGGTGAAGAACTTCCAGAGAATGGTGTGTACCAGCGCCCCCTTATCGAGAGGGCTTATGGTTCGCGCCTGCTCGGGTTCTTCCAGCGGCTCGATTCTCATGATGTAACGGACAAGATAGCTGAATGGGCAGGCGGCGTAGGTCTCAAGACGCGTCGGGGACACCTTGCTGCCGACTATGCCGTAGTGGCGCTCGAGGAGCTTCCGCGACTCGGCCCCAGCCAGGACGCCGTCGTAGGCGGTGAAGATGGGTTCGCCCCACCTGGCCGCTTCCAACCTGAGGCCCGCCGCGAAGAAAGCCGAGTATCGACGCATATACAGTATACCCTCGGGGGCGCTTTTCCTGATGTTCTCGAGGGCGGTTGCCAGATCGAATTCCACTTGATCGACAGCGCATCCGGGTTCGGAAACCGCAATCTCCGCAAGGGGTACCCTGAGGAAGCCTTCGGCGCCTTCGATTGTGTCGAAGTAAGCCTTCCGCCCGCTTAAGGCTTCCACGGCTGCGAGGATGAATGACGAAGGCAGCCGTTCTCTGGCAGTCCCTATCGTCAACCGGGGAAACGTCATCACCAGTCTTTGGCGGGCGGCCCCCACCGCGAGGCGGAAGAGCAAGCGTTCTTCGTCAAGCCGTCCCCGGGCCTTAAGATGAAGCGGTCCGGCCCCGGCCGAAGCCTTGTTTATGGCGTCCCGCTCGTGGTCGAGCAGTATCGCATCCTGGCGAATGATAGGTGGGAAACCCTTCTCCGTCATGCCGGGGATTACAACCATCTTAAACGGGATTCCCCTTGCCGTCATCAGGCTCACCACGGCCGGCCCCTGACGCTCGAACCGGCCCAGAGGTATCGTCTCGGTATCAAGACATTTGCCGACCGCCTGTATGAATTCGGCCCGCCGGGGTGGGGAAGGGAGCCTGTCCAGGTCGCCGAGCTGATCAATTGCGTCTGTGACGCGGCTCGTATGCGGCCCGTCTTGGGCAAGGTCCCGGAGCGCTTTTGTGAGCGCGGCGGATTTCTCCGACCAGGTCTTGGCCTTTCCAAGAGCATCCAGCAGGACAGTCAGGCTTCTCATGAACCGTCTGAGGGAATCTATGTCCTCGGCATCAAAGGGGGTACCACTACCGTTGTCGCCGTATGCTTCCGGACCCACGGGACTCCGGTACTCCCCGCTGAGCCTCGCTAGCCGCTCCTCCCACTCCTTCCTTCCCTCCACGATACCCGCAGCTATGGACACGGCGTCCCAGCGATGCACCCAAGACGGTGAACCGGTTTTCCGACCGGTGCCCTCGGGGCTGATCTGTGCGAAGGTAATGAACTCCATTACCTCGCTCCTTGCAAAATCGTGAGCAAGCACCTCAAGTAAGAGGAGCACACTGCGGCCTTCCACGGTCTCAGAAAGTGGCATACCTCCCGGCACGTATGGCGCCATGTGCAGGCGTTCCAGTGTTTCGCGCAACATAACTGCGTAGGTCCCGTGATTCTTCAGCAGGATTCCGACCTCATGGGATCTGAGGTCATGTCTCTCGGCCTCGGCTGCTATGAGTCTCGCGATCTCACGAACCTCACGCACTTCGCCCGGTGCGGATACGAAAGTGACCACATCCTGTGGAAGGGGCGCCGCCGGGCCTTCATCGAAGATGTGTTTTCGGAGATGCGCGAGTACGGGAGATCCCCCCCCGTCCTCGCTTGCGGATGCCGGCCTGGCGCTAAACCCCTTGGATTCCATCCAGCGCAGAGTCGGCCTGACAAACTCGAATGCGCGCTGCCGGTCGAACGGTACAAAAGCAGCCGTATCCTTTACATCTATACACTTCTCGATGATCTTTCTCTGGAGTGCATTGAGATCATAGAAGCCGTAGACGAGAATCGACGAGGCACTTCGGACAAGCGGAGACGAGGCAAGATGCTCCGCGGCTGCGAGCATCACCTGATGGTCATCGACCCAGGCCAGCCCGTCGAGTAAGCATCTGTATCTATCCCATACCGCGGTAAG
>JALGWN010000054.1 GCA_025774115.1 bacterium | reverse complement strand
CATCTGGGGAAGGTCCTGGCCGTTGCACTCGCCAAGGGCGCCGAGTTCGCCGAGATCTATATCGAGGCCAGGACAACCGACACGGTCCAGATCGAGGAACAGGTGGTTCGGGAGGCCTCCCACGGCGTGATTGCAGGTGTGGGGGTCCGGGCCATACTGGGGGATAAGACAGGCTATGCTTATGCCGACGGCCTCAAGCCCGAGGCGATGATCGATGCCGCCGGGGTTGCCGCAGAGATAGCGTCCGGTTCACGAAGGACCGGCCCGGTAGGCCTCGCCCCGGAGCCTGCCGAGGCCGAGCAGTTCTCCCACCCGAGAGTTTTTCCCATCGAGATCGGCGCGGCCAAGAAGATCGAGACCGCCAAGGCAGCCGACGATGGTGCCAGGGCGTATGACCCCAGGGTAAGCGAGGTATTGGTCGGCCTTGTCGACACGGACAGGTCGATCCATGTGGCGAACTCCGAGGGTGTCTTTGTCCATGACCGGAGGATACTGACCACCCTGAGGGTGATCGCGGTGGCCCAAACGACCGGACTCAGACAGACGGGCGGCAGAACCTTGAGTGGAACCGTTGGCTACGAGGTCTTCGAGAAGGAATCCCCCGTGGAGGTCGCGAGGGATGCTGCGAGGCAGGCAGTGATTTTGCTCGAGGCGGATGAAGCTCCTGCCGGGAAAATGGTGGTGGTCGTGGGTAACGGACGAGGCGGCGTGCTGCTCCATGAGGCAATCGGCCACGGCTTCGAGGGCGACTTTATAAGGAAGGAGACCTCGTTATTCACGGGGAGGCTGGGAGAGCAGGTCGCCGTGGAGGCATGCACGATTGTCGATGATGCGACGCTTCCGGGGGTGCGGGGAAGCTGCAACATCGACGATGAGGGCACACCCGGCGAGCGGACCGTGCTTATCGAGAACGGGATACTCAAAGGCTTTCTCTACGACAAGCTCAATGCCCGGCTTATGAAAACCCAATCCACCGGTAACGGGCGGAGGCAGTCATACCGCCATGTGCCGGTCGTCCGGATGACCAACACCTTCATGGCGGCCGGCGATACACCGCCGGATGAGATCATCGCCTCGGTCAAGAGGGGTTTCTATGCGAAGCGGATCGGGGGCGGTCAGGTCGATATAGCAAGCGGCAATTTCGTTTTTGAAGTCATGGAAGGTTACATCATAGAGAATGGTAAGGTCGGCGCACCCGTCAGGGGCGCCAATCTTATCGGGAACGGGGCGGAGGTTCTTAATAAGATCCGGATGGTCGGAAGCGATTTCCTGATGGATGCCGGCGGCGGTACCTGCGGCAAGGCAGGCCAGGGTATGCCGGTCGGAAATGGAGTCCCCACCATCAAGATAGCCGAAATCACTGTGGGGGGAACCAAATCGTAGCCATGGACTATCTCCAACTTGCAAAGGATGTCACGGCAAAGGCCGGAAGCAAAGGCGCCGATGAGTGTGACTGCTATATAGAGCGGGGGCGGAATCTTACCATCAAGGTGAGAAACGGAGAGGTGGAAAGTATCGAGCGGGCCGGATTCACGGGCCTCGGCGTAAGGCTTATTGTCAAGGGAAGCCTTGGGTTCGGCTTCACCACGGATCTGTCACCTAAGACCATCGAGGATCTCGTCGAAAGATCGTTGGATTTCGCCCGCACCTCGACACCGGACCCCTATGCGGGGATAGCGGAACCCTCTCCCCCCGACGGGGAAGACCTCGAGATAAGCGATCCTACGATCGAGGACACCCCACTCGAGGAGAAGACCGGCATGGCTCTGGCTTGCGAGCAGGCCGCATATGATTCCGACGACCGCATCAAACATACCTACGGTGCCTCTTACAGCGACCAATCGGGGACGGTAATACTGGCGCGTCTGGATTACGATCCCATATGTTACAATTCAACGCGCGTGGACATGACCTGTATCCCTGTCGCCGAGCAAGGCGGCGAACGAAGAATGGGCGTCTGGTGTTGCTCCGAGCGTTTCCTTTCCGACATGGAGCCGGCGGCAACCATCGGCGCCGTGGCGGCCCGAAGAGCGGTGGCGATGCTGGGTGCGCGGAGCCTTCCCACGCAGAAGGCGAGTGTGGTTTTCGAACCCAGCACGGGCTGCGAACTCGTGGAGGAGATATTCAACAGTCTCGACGGCGAGAATGTCTTGAGAGGCATGTCATTCTTGAAGGACAGGCTGGGTGAGCAAGTGGGATCGGAACAGGTCAGTTTCGTCGATGACGGTCGAATCCCCAGAAGGGTGGGATCCCGACCCTTCGATGCCGAAGGCATCCCGACCACCCGGACATTGGCAATGGACAAGGGATTGATCAAAGCCTATTTTTATGATGCCCGGTCCGCAAGAAAGGCCGGAATGTCACCAACGGGCAACGCCAGGCGAGGCTTCAATTCGATCCCTCACATCGCCTCAAACAATTTCTACCTGATCCCCGGACGCACACCCAAAGACGATGTGATATCCGGCGTCAAGAAGGGCATTATGATCACAAACCTCTTGGGCTTCGGTGTCAACATTACCACCGGCGATTACTCAAGAGGTGCCGAGGGGCTGTGGATCGAAGACGGCTGCATAAGCCATCCGGTTGACGGCATCACCATAGCCGGGAACATGGCCGATATGCTCAAGGGTATGGTAGCGGTCGCATCCGACCTGCGCTTCTTCGGCAGGATGGGCTCTCCCACCTTTGTGATCGACGAGATGACCATAGCCGGTGACTGACCCGCGGACGTTAGGCATTGAAACCCGACGTTACACAGACCATTTGTCGTCGCGGTAATAGGTGGGCAGCGGTGTGGCGATGATGCGGAAGTTGTCGTCCGGGTGGGGTGGGCGGCTGGTGGGCCTGACCCGTCGGGCACTCAGGAAGGCCAGGCGCTCGAGAAACGTGCCCACCAGCGCAGGCCAGAGGAAAGCCGGCGTCTCGGTCGCCACCGCGAGTGCTACCCCGACGAAGACCATGAAGAGACCGAAGATCCTGCCCACGGCGGCGGCGACCAAGGTCGATCTGACATAGTCCCGCGTCAGTCTCCAGAGCAGGGCCCTTAAGACCCTGCCGCCATCGAGGGGAAAACCCGGCACTAGATTGAAGCATGCCAGTACAAGGTTGGCATAGAAGGCATACCCCAGGATCACGGCACCCACGGTCCTCTCTGCCTGCCCCAAGAGCCCAAACCTCACAAGCCCGCAA
Organism: bacterium; assembly: GCA_025774115.1. Lineage (GTDB taxonomy): Bacteria > Arandabacterota > Arandabacteria > Arandabacterales > Arandabacteraceae > JALGWN01. Next base: position 10,616 of record JALGWN010000054.1, on the reverse strand, counting down.
ATGCCGGCGATCACAAGGCTCGCCACGGGCCCGGCTATAGCCATACGGAACTCCACGCCGGGCGTGCGGGGCTCGCTGTCCATATGGGCGACCCCACCAAAGATAAAGAGGGTTATCTTCCTGATCGATAGCCCGTTTCTCAGAGCAACCAGCGAGTGGGAGAGCTCATGTGCCAGTACAGAGACGAAGAGCACGAACGCGCCGAGCACACTGACCAACCAGGCCACAGCCCCAACGAGGTGGGGTGCGGTCTCGGCGATATACCCTACGCGAAGCCAATAGATCAGCATTGCAAAGACCGCAAGCCAGGTGATGTTAACATTGACTTCGATGGGGCCTATTCTTCCAAGCCTGAGCGATGCTTTTCCTATCATGGGATCAATCCACCAGGATTACGCCGTAGTAATCACCCTTCTGCCGTTTGGTCCGGACCACCTCGATATCAAGACCGTTCGTACGAACCGTTGTGAAGACATCGATACCGCAGGCCTCCATCGATGGGCGTGCAAGATACGGATACTTGCACAGGGCCCCGGTATTGCAGCGCTTGCAGAGCCGGCAGGGGCCCGAGCCGAAGCCCAGCGCCTTGAAACGGCCGCTTAGAAAAATCTCGCGCTCGAGCTTGGGGACGATCTCGTTTACTATGTCGTTGTCGTCGGCATGGATGAGAATCGCCCGCCCGTAGCAGGCGACCACCCGAGCGGTTTCCTCAGCCGTAGGTGTGAAAGGCGGACAGGTCAGGCGCTTGTTATAACCCCCGCAGCCGAACTGGCACTTGAGTCTCACCCAGGACTCACATCGGATGGTCGAGGCCTTTATCACCCTGGCGTCGGCGGCACCCATGCCGAGGGCCTTGTCCAGGTAGACCTGAAGGTCATCGGCCTCCTGCCGCTTGCGTCCGGCCACCTCTAACCAGCCCCCATCTGAGTACGCTTGGTGCCGGGCTTTACGACTTCCAGTCCGTCGCGGCACATCGGACAGTCAGCGGGCTCGTAATTGTCGATCGCGGCCTTGACCAGAGACACCGTCGGAACGCCGAAATCCACATCGACGCCCCTGTTGACGACCGACCCGACGGCCACGACCTTACCCCCGGCTTCAGAGACGACTTCCATGACTTCCTTTATCGAACCCCCTGTGGTGAAGACGTCCTCCACCACGACGGCCCGCTCACCTTCTGCAATCCCGAAACCTCGGCGAAGGGTCATGGCCCCGGCGACGCGCTCGGCGAAGATGCACCGTGTACCGAGGGTCCTGGCGACCTCATGACCGATTATAAGTCCGCCCACCGCCGGATTGACGACTACCTCGGGAGGCGCATCGCCAAGGGCTTCCTTAAGCAGGCGCCCCAGATACCCACCCACCTTCTCGGCCCTCGCGGGATGCTCGAGCAGCCGGGCGCATTGAATGTACTCCCTGCTGTGAAGACCCGACGCCAGCTCGAAGTGGCCGGTCAAGAGGGCGCCGCTTTCCCTCATGAGATCTATGACACCGGATGATTTTATCTCTTCCTTAAGCATGGCTTACCTCCTCGAAGATTCTGGAGAGCGCCGCCTGCGGGTCCTCGGCTCCGAAAACACTCCGTCCGACAACGATGTAATCGGCACCGTCACGCGCGGCCTGTCCCGGTGTGCCGACCCGGGCCTGGTCGTGCTGCTGCTGCTCGGGGAGTCTCACCCCGGGCACAACCGCCAGCAGCCTGCCTTCGGTCGCCTGCTTGACGTGTTTTACCTCCCGGGGCGAACACACGATGCCGTCGATACCGGCCTGGACGGCATCGTCGGCCAGCTCAAGCACGCGGTCCAGGGCATCCTCCCTGGCGATACTGGTGAGTACCGTTACTCCTATGACCTTAGGCCTTGGGCCGCCGCTTGCAGCCGACCCCTCTTCGGCGCCTTCCAGGGCCGCGGTCATCATCGGCCCTCCTCCGGAAGCATGCACCGTGAGCATACCGACACCCCAACCACACGCCGCTTTTACGGCCCCTTTCACCGTGTTGGGTATGTCATGGAACTTAAGATCCAGAAGGACTTCCCTCCCGGCATCCTTCACCATCCGGACCGCATCGGGTCCGAACCTGGTGAAAAGGATCGAGCCCACCTTGTATGTGCCCACCTGGTCCTGTGTGAACCCGATCACGCGTTTAGCTTCCGTGAGGTCTTCGGTGTCGAGCGCGATCACCACCCGGGTCTTGCTCTCATCCACTCGGCTCCTCCTTATCCGGCGGCTTTGCCCCTGAAATCATCCAGGCTCTTGTATCCCTTCTTCTCCATATATCTGCCGATGCCCTCCACTATCCGGGAGGGTGCCTTATAATCCTTGAGCATCGCGCTTCCCACTTGAAAGGCGCTCGCTCCGGCCAGGATGAATTCGATGGCGTCCTCAGGCCGCTCGATTCCTCCCACACCCACCACGGGGATATCGAAAGCCGCGGCGGCCCGCCACACGAGGAGCAGGGAGATCGGCTTTATCGCCCCACCGCTTAAGCCCCCCGTAACGGCCCCGAGCACCGGTCCGGCACTCTCAGGGTCTATCGAAATCGCAGGATAGGTGTTGGCCACCGTAAGGGCGTCCGCACCCGCTTCGATTGCGGCGCCGCACACATCTTCCAGCCCCCAGATGATAGGCGGTACCTTGGCCAGAACAGCGTGCCCGGTCTCATCCTTCACACCCTTTATCACCTTGCGGGTGCTCTCAGGATCGCTCCCGAACGCCATCCCCCCCTCTTCAACGTTGGGACAGGAGATGTTGACCTCAACGGCCGAAACGGAGGCGATTCCATCGAGCCTCGCGGCAAGGCGTCGGTACTCATCCACCTTGGCCCCCCCGATACTGACAAAGAGGTTGCAGGGGATATCGAGCCTCGGGAGCCTGTCCTTCAGGAAAGCCTCGAGCCCGATGTTCTCAAGCCCGATGGAATTTATGATCCCCGATCCCACATCCACCACTCTCGGAGGCGGATTGCCTGCCCTCGCCTCCAGCGTGATGGTCTTGGTAATTATCGCTCCCATCGAAGCGTAATCGAGCAAACCCTCGTATTCATCCCCGTAGCCGAACAGACCCGATGCCCCTATGACCGGTGTGGCCAGCTCCAGCTCCCCTATCTTTGCCGTGAGATTCAACTCTCAAGCCACCTCTCAAAATCGATATCCGAGGCCTTGATGGCCGGTCCGTCCTTGCAGGCGTGGATGTAGCCCCCGCCTGCAGCCGGGACGGCACAGGACATACAGGCCCCCACACCGCAGGCCATGATCTCTTCTACACTGACCTCGCAGGCGATACCGGCCGCTTCGGCTATACGATGGACTTCACCGAGCATCTGCTTGGGTCCGCAGGCTGCAATCCGCGCCCGCGAGGGGTTGATACCGGTTGCCTGCAACATCTTGGTGAGACCGTCTGTAGCCAGGCCTCGGGTGCCCTTCGACCCGTCCTCGGTCAAGGAGAGGATCTCCACACCCTCTGCCATTAGCCCCACGGGGACAAGGAGCTCGGCTGCGGTCTTGGCTCCGATCACCAGGGTCATGCTCTCACAGGCGCCGGCATAGCGCCTGCAGTAAAAGCCGAGCGGCGGCATGCCGATCCCGCCGGCAACCGCGATCATATGCGAACAATCATCGACCGGTGAGAAGGCGGTCCCCAGGGGCCCTATGACATCAACCTTGTCCCCTCTCGCCATCTCAGCCATCAGGGCCGTCGCCCTGCCGACCACCTTGTAGACTATTTCGATTGCCGAATCACCGTCGGAAGCATAAATGGAGAAAGGGCGATTTAGATACGGCCACGCCGGGACCGGAGACCGAAGCATGACGAACTGCCCCGGACGGCAGGTTTCGGCCACCGACGGGGCGAGCAATCTCAGGAGATAGAAGCGCTTTCTTAAGTGTTCGTTGTCCAGAACCTCGCAGACGGAGCCCCGTGTCATGGCCCCTGCCTTTCGACTTCCCCCGTCGAATCGGCGGGCACATAGGTCCCGGAGGTGTCGCTGCCGGGCTGGTGGCCCACGGTATCGGCGCTATCGGCCTCGGACGGCTGCGCTTGTGGGAAGCGGATACCGATGGGTCCGGGTATGGGACTCCGGGCTCCAATCGAATCAGGCCGAGATCGGCGCCCGCGCAAGGTGGTGTCCGGAGACACCTGTTCGGGTCCGGGGCCGGGCGGCTCCCTAGGCCCCACGAAGGGAAGGCTGTCGGCAGCAGCCGACGGCAAGAACGGGCCGACCACCTGACCTTCATCCCAGACCAGGGTGTCGGGCTTCTCTATTACGACGTCCACCAGCGGCAAGCCGAGCCGCGAGCGTGCGAAGTTGGCGTGAACCGAACCGGGCACTATCTCTATCACCTTGCTGTAGTATGCACGGGCCAGGGTATCGTCTTCGGCTTCAAACAGGGAGGCGGTCCTGAGCATTGCCTGCGGTCCGAACCTGGTGCCGGACAAGCTGTCGGCCACGGTTCTGAACTCCGTGAACGCCTCCTCCCGGAGCCCAAGTTCATCGAGGTACGTTTCCCCCAGCATGAACCGATGCTCGGCTTCATCCTCGGGTGAGTCGGGAACGGTGTCACGGAGAGCGCCTCTGAACTTCTGCACGGCCTTGAGGGCCGCCGAACGCCTCTTGGCCGTCTTGCCATACTCGCTCCCCGATTTGGCGATCTTATCGTATGCTGCTATCGCGGCATCGAAATCCTGGAGGTTTTGCTCGTGGATCAAACCCTTGGTCAAGATGATTTCATCCTGGAGACCCTTGATCTTGACGGTCGCAATTTCAGCGGCTTCATCAAGAACCGCGACCGCCGCTTCCGCTTCTTCGCGGGCGACCATGGTCCGCGCGGTTTCCATCTTGGCCCTGGCCCTGATACTATCCTCGGCCGCCTCCTCCGTGAGGCGTGTGAAGATCTCTATTGCTCTGTCGTTCTGGCCCATTCGCCTATAAGCCTCCCCCATCTTCAAGGCCGCCTGCAAGGCTTCGTCGCCTTGCTTCTTGGCCAAAGGCTCGAGGACGCTTATTACCCGGTCCGCCTGCTCCATCTCCAACATGCAGGCGGCGATGTGGAGTCGGACCCTATTCACCTTTGCTCCGTCGGAATACTCGGCGAGATAGGTCTCGAAGAGGGGGACCGCCTGGGCGCAGTCATCCCGCTCGAGGGCAGCTCGGCCCAGTAGAAACACAGCACGCTCCTTCACCTCCCCCGACTCGCTCCCCTCGCTGAGGCTCTGGAGCAGAGCAGTCCCCTGCTGGGTCGATCCGTCGCGTATCAACGTATAGGCTTTCATGTATCCGGCCATCGGGACAAACTCACTCGATGCATAGAGCTGCAGGATCTCATCGTACTTTCTCAGAGCATTCTGATGCTCTCCCGTTATGACGAAACAGTTGCCCATGATGAAGAGAGCGTCATCGACCCATTTGCTGTTGGGGTGAAGAAGGAGCAGTTTGCCGCATCGTTCTATGCATGAGGTGACGAGACGGTCGGAATCACCCTTCAGCGCCGGTTGATCGTAGGGATCCCAGAAGTCGTACCCCCCCACTTCCAGCATCTTCTCATAGTCCGACTCGGCCATCCAGAAGATGTTGTAATAGGCGCAGGACATGACCAGCACCAGCGCGACCAAAGCAAGCATCCAACTGACTTGGCGCACTATCAAAAACCCAGGTCTTCATTCACAAGGATCACCTTCATCCGGCCTTCGATCTTTGACTTTTCTATGATAAGGGTGAGATTGCAGATCCGCTCGGGCAAATCACAATCCGAGCATTCGGCGGTCTCCACACAGGGGGTTTTCACACCGAAACGCCTTGCGTTCATGGGAGCCGCGACGTTCCGCACCCTATAGAGTGCCGCGTCCAGATCGGGCACAATCTTGTTTCTGCCGGCGACGATGATAACCGTACCGGGGCCGAAACAGAATCCGGCCAACCTGTTACCCAGGCCGTCGACGTTGACGATTTTTCCATCATACGTGATCGCATTGGATCCCGAGACGAAGCAATCGGCATGCGTACCGTCTTTTCTGATGCGCATGGACTCCTCTGGGCTGAGGCCGTCCCGGTACTGATCGTAGAGGGTGTAGTCCCCCTGCCTCAGGGCCTCCAACAGACCCACCTCCCCGACCGTGCGTGACCCACCCAGACCGACTGTTGCTCCCTTCGGTATCAGTGTAAGAGCCCGGGTGAGGGCTTCCTTACGGGTATCGGTCACAAAAGCCTCCATGCCGTTTCCTTCCAGGGCCTCAACCACTTTGCGCAGTCTTATCGACCAGTATTGCTCCTTCTCGTTCATTGCCTCACTCCCGGCGTTCTCAGTTCCCCATCCCTCATAAGCACCCGGCCTTCTACCATCACAGTAATAGGCTTACCCTTGACCTTCCAACCTGAAAAAGGCGTGTTACGCGATTTCGAGACAAAATCGCGAGGATCGATTTCCCATTCCGCGTCCGTGTCCAGCAGCGTCACGTCGGCCGGGGACCCCGGTTTAAGGCTGCCGAGCGGAAGCCCGAGTATCCTTGCCGGATTGGTGCTCAAGAGCCGTACGAGGTCCGGCAGCGTGACGGCCCCGTCATGATAGAGGCAAGACATGACGACCCCCACCGTGGTCTCCAGGCCAATCACCCCGAATGGGGCAAGATCGAATTCCTGGTCCTTCTCCTCCGGACTATGCGGTGCATGATCGGAGGCGATCGCATCCACGAGGCCTGCTTCGATGCCCTTCCTCAGGGCCGCAACGTCATCCTTGCCCCTCAGGGGCGGTTTCATCTTGGTGTTGGTATCAAACGTGGTGACGGCTTCATCGTTGAGCGCAAGGTGATGCGGCGTCACCTCGCAGGTCACATCGAGACCCGATGTCCTGGCCCGGCCTACAAACTCCAGGCCGGCCCCGGTCGAGACGTGGCATACATGGAGCCTGGATGCGGTGAGCTGGGTGAGGATGATATCGCGGATCACCCCCACGTCTTCACTGGCTCCCGGTATGCCTCTGAGACCGAGCATCGTAGAGGTCTTGCCCTCATTCATGACTCCGCGGGTACTCAAGCCCGGATCTTCACAGTGGGTCATGACCGGCCGGTCGAACATCTTCACGTACTCGAGGGCCCGCCTCATAAGGCCGCTTCCGGCAACAGGGTAACCGTCATCGGAGATACCTACCGCCCCGGCGCGGACAGCCGACCCGATCTCAGAAAGGGTCTCGCCTTTCCGGCCCTTGCTTATGGCCGCGAGGGGGAAAACCCTCGCAAGGCCGGCCTCTCTGGCCTTGCTCAGAACAAACTTGACCCCTTCCTCACCTTCGATCGGAGGCTCCGTATTGGGCATGGCCGCAACCGATGTGAAACCGCCGCGGATCGCCGCCCGTGCACCCGACTCAATGGTCTCCTCATCCTCGCGTCCCGGCTCTCGAAGATGGACGTGCATGTCCACAAGCCCCGGGCACACAACGAGGCCCTTGGCGTCAATCACCTCTGCGCCATCGGCCTCGATCGAGGTCCCCAGCTCGGCAACCACACCCCCTTCGATAAGCACGTCACAGGTTTGATCGAGATCCTGTGTCGGATCGATCAGCCGTCCTCTCTTGATGAGTAACTTCACTTTCGAATTGACCTCCGCTTAAGAGATAGAGCGCAGCCATCCTGACCGCCAGACCGTACTTGACCTGCTCCAGAATAACCGAGTACGGACCGTCCGCGACCTCGGGTGTTATCTCAACCCCTCGGTTCAGAGGCCCGGGATGCATTATTGTGACATCGGCTTTGGCCTTCTTCATCTTCTCACCGTCCAACCCGAAGAGTTGGGAGTACTCGCGTATGGTCGGGAAATAGGATTCTTCGAGTCTTTCCTGCTGTATCCTCAGAAGCATTATCACATCCGCCCAGGGAATCACCTCTTCGATATTGTAGTGCACGTGGGCCCCGGTGGATTCGATTCCCGGAGGGATCAAGGTGGGCGGACCGCACAAGGCGATCTCAGCACCCATCTTACTGAAACCCCAGATGTTCGATCTGGCAACCCTGCTGTGGAGGATGTCTCCTACTATGGCGACCTTGAGCCCGTCGATCTTGCCCCGTTTCTTTCTCACCGTGAAGAGGTCAAGGAGCGCCTGGGTAGGATGTTCGTGCGCGCCGTCCCCGGCATTGAGTACCGGGCAATCCAGCACACCCGCCAGATACCGCGCGGCTCCGGGGGCGCTGTGCCTCACTACGAGCATGTCGATACTCATCGCCTCGATATTCCTGGCGGTGTCCTTGAGCGTCTCTCCCTTCACCGCACTTGATGAGGAAGCGGCGACATTTACGGTGTCGGCGCTCAGGCGCTTTTCGGCCAGCTCGAAAGAGATCCGGGTGCGCGTGGAAGGTTCGAAGAAAAGATTGACCACTGTCAGGCCTCTTAGTACCGGGACTTTCTTTATGGGCCGTTCCGAGATCTCGACGAAGGAATCCGCCGTATCAAGGATGGATTCGATCTCCTCACGGGACATGTCTTCGAGCCCCAGAAGGTCTTTCCTGGCAAATTTCATTCCATTATCTCCTCAACGGTTACCTTGTCTTCCCCATCTTCCTCTTTTACCAGTACCGAGATTATCTCCCTGGCTGATGTGGGAACGTTCTTACCCACGTAGTCCGCTCTTATGGGAAGCTCCCTGTGGCCCCGGTCTATAAGCACGGCAAGCTGGATGGCCTTCGGCCTCCCGAAGTCCATGATCTCATCCATCGCCGCACGCACGGTTCTCCCGGTAAAGAGCACATCATCGACCAGCACCACGACTTTCCCCTCAATGCTGCCGGGCATCTCGGTCTTTCCAACTACCGGCTGCTTGGCGACCAGCTGGAGATCGTCTCTGTAAAGCGTTATGTCCAGGATACCCACCGGCGGACCGGCACCTTCGATCTCTTTGATGATGTCGGCGATCCGGCGGGCCAGAGGCGCTCCCCTCCTTCTTATCCCCACCAGTATTACATCGCCCCCACCGCGATTCCGCTCGAGTATCTGGTGGGCGACACGGATGAGACCTCGACCCACTTCTTCCGAGTCCATTATTTGGGCTTTCTCTTTCATATTCATATGGGGTCCTCTCCGGAAAAGGCTATCCAGGCGAGTGTCAAAAAAACGCCAGCAGCGAGCTGGCTTGTGGATCTTAGAGCTGACTTCACCTTCCCTCCTTACTAGTCTCGCCGTACTAGTTTAAAGGAGACCGCCCGGATTGTAACCTCAGCACGCCCCCGCCGCAAGCTAAAAAAACGAAGGCATTCGTAGCGTCCTCACTCCTGTGAGGACGAATGGTCTGTGTGGCGGCCGGGTTCCATCCCCGACGTCACGTCTGTTGTTTGTCTTTTGTATTTCGTCGTGACGCTACGTCATTCTGCCGGTTATGTCCCCCTCTTCGTAGCGTCCTCACTCCTGTGAGGACGAATGGTCTGTGTAGCGGCGGGGTTCCACCCCCGACGTCACGTCTGTTGTTTGTCTTTTGTATTTCGTCGTGACAGGAGTCGCGACGCTACGGAGGCATCCGGAGGCTATCTGAACATGGCCTTGATACTGCCCCAGGTGGAAGGCTCGATGGCCTCAGGGCAATCAGATTCAGTAAACACGTGTGTGTGGGTGGAATCCATCCAGGGACTGTAAACTACCCGGCCATGGATCTTAGCCGCAAAGTCAGGACAGTCACTCCCCCAATAATTATAGATGGCCATTACAAGACAATGCCCACATGAATGGGCATACCATATGTCCCAGCCGGCATTGTCATAGATGTCATTGGCTTCCTCAGGTAACCAGGAACCGTTGAAATTGGGGGCTGCCGGGGCCGGGTCGGTATAGATACGCACACCATCACCCAGGTTATGGGCGATCACCGAACTCCAGACATCTCCTCCGCAGTCACCGTCGTAGCGCATGCCATAGTCTTCACAGTGCATGATCTCGCAGCTGTCAACATACGGTTGGGAATCAAAGACCTCGACCCCTACATCGCAATAGGAGATGGAGTTCCCTACCAGGTAGGGCCTACCCGGCTCTGCTACATCCCAGCAGCTAATGCCGGAGTAACAATCGCGGATTACATTGTCTCTGAAGACCGGCTTGTACCGTGCCTGGGATTCACTTTCCGCTAATATGCCGTATACAACATCCTCGATTATGCAGTTCTCCACAACAATGTCGGTACACTGATAGCAGAAAACACCATACGTGTGACCCATTGGATAACCGCAACCAGGCTTTGCCGCAAACCTGATCGTGAAGCCTGAGACCCGTGCTCCCTCGCAGGCCTCGAGAACGATACCTGTCGAGCTGCCACAGTGCTCGAGAATCGTGATCTCCGGGCCACCCTCACTCACAAGCGCCACGCCAGCGCCCGGGCGGATCCATGTGTCGGGATCATCTGTCTTGAAGTAGGTACCCGGGGCTACAAGCACGGTGTCCCCGGAGGATGCCGAATCCAAGGCGGCTTTGATGCTGGGGGCATCGCCTGTGCTGTCAGCCTTCACGTACCAGGTTCGCCCAAGAGAGGTCGAGGGAAGGACGAGGCAGAAGGTCGGCAGGCTGAGAGTCAACAGTACCCAAGCGTTCCGCGTGATACACATTTCCAAGCACCTCCGACTACCATTGTAACATGAGGAGAAGAGGCAGACAA
>JALGWN010000205.1 GCA_025774115.1 bacterium | reverse complement strand
CCTCACGAACCGGGGCTCGGCAAACAAGCTCTTCCGAAATGACGGAGCGGTCTTCACCGATGTCACCAGCGGCCCCCTTGGGGATGCCGGAAACAGTACGGGCGCCGCCTGGGGTGACTGCGATAATGACGGCGATTTCGATCTCTATCTTGCAGATGACGGTGGGGACAACAAGATCCTGAGGAACCGCGGCGACGGGGACTTTCAGGATGCCACCGTAATACCGCTGGGCGATGCCGGCAACGGGAAGGCAGTAGCCTGGGCGGATTTCGACGGGGACGGCCTGGTCGATATCTACGTTGCCAATACAGCAGGAACGAACCTTCTCTATCACAATGAATACCAGCCCAACAACCACTGGCTGCAGGTCAAACTGGCGGGCACGACATCCAACACATCCGGCATAGGATCGCGGGTGCGCGTGGTCACTGGGTCGCTCTCGCAGACAAGAGAGATCGCGGCGGGGTCCGGATACTGCTCCCAAAATTCCATGGTTGCAGAGTTCGGTCTTCTGGGTTCCACGGTCGTCGATACGCTGGAAGTCACATGGCCCACGGGCATGGTCTGGGACACGGTCGCAGTCGCGGCGGATCAGGTGGTTACTCTAACCGAATACGACATCTCAGGCACAGAGACGGCTGCCGGGCCATCATCGGGCTTCATGCTCCATCGGTGCCGGCCCAATCCATTCGATAAGGCCACGACCATACGATACACGCTCGGCGACAGGGCGCCCGTGCGAATCAGGGTCTATGACGTGTCGGGGAGAGCCGTAAGGACCCTGGTGGATGCCGAGATTCTGAGTCCGGGCGAACATGCTGTTTCCTGGGACGGCAGAAACGAGCTAGGCGCCAGGGTATCCTCCGGGATCTATTTCTACAGACTGGAGGCGGGGACCTTCAAGGCCACCCGAAGAATGGCCCTGCTCCATTAAGAGATCGTCGGGGGTGGAACCCCGACGCTACACAGACCATTCGTTGCCACGGGAGTGACAACGCTACGAATGAATTAAGGGGGCAGTCGACTTAGTTCATTCTTACCGCAGCATCAGCATCTTGCGGGTAAGCGTATTGCCGGGTGTTGCCATTCTATAGAAGTACACACCGTCGGCCACACTGTTCCCGGCGTCGTCCACCCCCCTCCATGTCACAACGTGATAACCGCCGGGGAAGGTCCCGTCTGCAAGAGTCGCAACCAGCCGGCCGCCGACACTGTAAACCGTCAGGGTAACCTCTGTCGACCGCGGAACACCGAACTCTATGTCGGTCGCCGCCTTGAAGGGACTCGGCCGGTTCCGGAAGAGAACGGCCTCGGCAGGAATGCCTGAGACACCCGGAAGCCCCGCGGTACTCACAATCTCAAAGTCGGCATCGCTCTCGTCACCGGCCTCATTTGAAGCGGCATCCAGGCAAACCACCCGGATATGGCAGTCGGGCTCATCCACATCCGGCACGTCCCAGACCCACGTGGAATCAAGTGCCCCCGAGACCAGTGTATCCGGATATGTCGCCCCGCCGTCGGTGGACCAGAGGATATGGGTCAGCGCGACACCGACATCGTCACTGGAATTCCACCTGATGGTATATGTAGAGCCTCCACCGCCGAGTATCTGCTCTCCCCCGTTGGGGTCAAGCACGGCAACCGTGGGCGGTGTGGTGTCCTCTGATGCAGAGCAAGCCACAAGCAGGAAGTCATCGACCCCGGCCTCCACGAGCGAGCCCGGATCCATGTCGCTTGCGATGAAGCGTACCTGGACCTGATCGGTGAGGTCCACGTAGCTGCCGACATTGAACTCCATCTGGGTCCAGGTCCGGTTGCTGACGTTGGTGTTTTCCAGCGTGGCCCAGGTCGTCCAATCGTCGTCGGTTAGCTCAACCACCCAGTAGTCGGTGCCGGGCTCGGCGCCCGTGTCATTGGAATACCATCGATAGTAGCTTAAGGTTACGTCATCGTAGGTGGTCAGATCGAACACCGGCGAAAGCAGCGTGGTCTTACCGCCGTCAATATCGTAGGTGCCCTGGCTGGCGCCGGCCGCACACTCGGTTATATAAGCATTGACCCCGGGGGCTGCTGTATGGTCGTCCTCGGTCTGGGCCTCGGTCCACTCGGGATCGCAGCGTTCCCACATGCCGGTTGTGGCGTCGTCCCCTGGAACCCCCGCCGTCCAGCCTTTGTCGGTCTCGAAGTCATCTTCGAAGACGGTCTCATATCCAACCAGGAAGAGGTGGAGATTACCCGGAGCGCCCGCGGGATTGGTAGCATCGTAGCCGTTATCGTCTGCGGCGAATATGTAGTACTCGACCTCGGAGCAGACCGCCTGTGCGGGAATGAAACCTTCGTATTCGTCCGGTGTGCCGGTAGCACTCATACCGGCGCTCGCGAAAGATCCACCGTCCACCCGGTAGGTCACCCTGCAGGAATCTTCAAGCACCGAGCCGCCGCTCGAGGTGATCGTGGCGACCACCTGATAGGGGCTGGTCGTATTACCGGTGTTATCAAGCGGCGTATGCGTTATAAAGACGCCTACGGTGAGCGTGGGGCAGTCGAAGCCGTGGTTGGTGGCGCCGATGCAGAACTGATCGTAGTGCGGCGTACCGTTCGTGAGGTCGCCGTCATTATCATCGGCCACGAAGGTCCAGTGCACCTGGTCCGGCATGGTCTGGGGCAGCCCCATTTTCCTGCCGTAATGCCATGTATTGGCCACGACGCTATCCGCATAGGCCTGCGGATAAACCGACAGCAGCTCCTGCCAGGAATCCCAGTGGAAACCTGCAATCACCTGGCCGCAATAGTGGCCGCTGCCGCCACAGGGATAGGTTATGGAATTATCCGAATCACGAATCCCGGACGAGCAGTTGCCGATATAGAACCCGCGCCCCATGATGCTCTCGCGCAGAATGAGGTTGGCGACGATATCCGAATTGCCTTCATGTAAATCGTCCGGAGGATCGTTGGCTCCGTAAAGGAAATCCGTGATGCCGTGACCGTATTCGTGGTACAAAACATCCGCCATGCGGCCGGTGTTGCCGTAGTCAACGCTCTCGACACAGAAGTTGATGCTGGTCCCGTCCCACCAGGCGTTGCCGGGGCAGTAAAGATCGGTTCGCTCGACGGTGCAGGTCATCTCGTAATCCATACCCGTCCAAACACCATCCAGGTCCTTGAGCCAATCGTGCTGCTTGTTTACGTAAGCGAAGCAGTCGCGCTCGCTATCGAGCGAATTGCCGCTGTTCCAGTCGATTGTGTAGGGGGAACCGTCGGTTATGGTACCGGAATGGCCGGCATCAGTGCCGGTGTAGCGGTCCACGTCCACCCAGTAGCCATTGAATGCGGCCGTGATCGTCTGGGAACCCGCGCTGCCGGATAGACTGAAATCGCCGTTCTCATCGGTGTAACCGGTACCGATGCCGCTTATCGTGATGCGCATGTTCTTGAGCGGGAAGTCATTGGTGAAGCCGTCGCAGTGGCCGTCCCATTCGACATCGCCCTCAACACGGCCGGTGAAATCGGCGAAGCGGATGTGGTTTTCACGCCAGAGTATCTCGCCGGTACTCGCATCGACCCAGGTGGCCCATAGCCCGAATGGGTCTATCACTCTCAGATCGAAGCGGTAGGCGAGGCGATACTCCATCCCGGCCTCTCCCATCTCAACGGGGAGGATCATAAAATCGGAAACCTCCACCTCATCGAAGTTCTCCTGAAATCCTATATCGTACTTGGCTATATCGAGAGCTTCGGAGCTCGTGAGTGTGGGTGTTACGGAGATGGCAACACCCGGATAGATATCGGAGCCCATCTCGAAAACACGACCCGTCTCCGTAAAGACGACATGTGCGCGGCCGCCGTAAACCTTGAGTCCCTCGTAGGTCTGCTGGAAAATGACCGACCATTTGCCCAGAGCCTTGGTGTTGCTCATCACGTCAAGATCGCCGTCTCCTATCGTGAAGAGACCCTGGTTGTCGCCAATGAAGGACCTCGCGACGGCCTCAGCCTCTTCGGACGATGATGGAGCGGTCGCAAGCTGGACACCGCTGCCATAGACGTGATGATATGCCCCCGTGGCCGTATTCACCTGGTAGAACCAGTTGCCACCGTAATGCTCGCCGAAGGCCTCGACGGCCGTCGGCATAAGGCCCTTGGTCTCACTTACGGCATGTGACTCCCACATCATCTGGGCCGGTGCTCCCAGCCTCGGGATCTCCCACTTGGCATTCTCCTCGACAGGATTAAAGGCCCACACCTGTATTGCTACAAGAAGAGCCGTCGTTACAACTATTGATAGACCTAAGCTG
>JALGWN010000204.1 GCA_025774115.1 bacterium | reverse complement strand
GGCATAGGCTTCGATCGCTCTCCCATACTCGCCGCTTACCCTATGGATCTCACCCATAACATACCCTGCTCCGATATTGCCGGGGCCTATCCGGAGGGCCTGCTCGCAGACAGCAATGCCGCGGTCCGCCCAAGAACGGTCATCTGTCTCCAGGTACTTGTGCATACATGCTCTCCCCATCCATTCGTATGCTCTGGTATAAGACGAATCCTGTTTTATGGCCTCCCCGAATAGGGCCACAGCCGACTCGAGATCTTGTTCGCCGCGATAGGGGTAAAGGTGGCCGATCCCCTTAAGCAATGCCCCATACGCCCGGGGGACTGGTGTCCTTCCGGTGACCCGTTCGGACTCGGCATCCGGATCGACCTGCACATCCAAAAGTTCGCCCAGGATGACAACGACACTATCCTGCCAGGTCGAGAGGTTGGCAATGGGGTCCAGGATAGGCCGTGATGTCCTCTTTCGGAGGATATCTGCGCCAGTGCCGCCCTCGATTTCTACGTCAATGTCGTTGCGTGTCAGCGTTAGCTGGTATCTCTCGCCAAGCCGGCGCATCTTGCCGGATATGGTCACGTTGACCCCAAGCTCTTTCCGGGCATCGGTCGGGCTGGTGACACCCGACCTTTCAACGTTCGAGGCGGGCAGAACCCACAGCCTGTCCTGAATCTGATCGAGACCTCTGAGTGTCCCGGTGAGATCTCTGGTCATACCGTCGCAGAACGCCCGCTCTTCAGCGGTCGCCCCCTCCATGGTCCATGGAAGCAGTGCTACGAAGAGACGGGAGGCAGGTACATCATTACCCAGAAACCGCCCGAAGATGTCCCTACCGACCGGGAAGACCGAGACTATTATAGCCACTGCGATAATGGCGGCCACAGGAATTCCGACCCTCAGCACACCCGCTCGACTCAAGGCGCTGAGTGACCGTGTGGTGCCGCCGGGGCGACCAAACCTCCGCGCGGAGCTTCCATTGCTCAGTTGTATAAGGTCGCCGGCCAATTCCCCGGTAGACTGGTAGCGGTCATCCGGGCCCTTCTTCAGGCACCTATCGACTATTGCTCCGATTTCAGACGGAACGCCCCGATTGACTTCGGTGACCGGCCTGTGATCCTCATGCAAAATCGAATAGATAACTGCCTGATCGTACTCGCCTTTGAAGGGTTGCTCACCCGTCAACAACTCATAGAGCACAACTCCCAGTGACCATATGTCGGTCCTCTGGTCGATGTCTTCCCCGCGTGCCTGCTCCGGCGACATGTAGGCGATTGTGCCCATGGTCGTCCCCGCCTTGGTGATCCGGGTCTGCCCCGCAAGCTTGGCCAGACCGAAGTCCATTATCTTGGCCTGGCCCTTGGCGGTCACCATTATGTTGCTGGGCTTGATGTCACGGTGCACTATGCCTCTGTCGTGAGCATCCTCGAGTCCGTCCACGATCTGCGCCGCAATGTCAACTACCTCGCCCGCTTCCAGCGGCCCCCTTTCGATCTTGTCCTTAAGCGTTTCCCCGTCATAGCAACCCATGGAGATGAACATCTGACCGTCACCGGTCTCATCGATCTCATACACGATACAGATGTTGGGATGGTCAAGCCCGGAGGCGGCCTGAGCTTCATGCACGAAACGTTCCTTGGCATGTGGATCCCGGGTCAGCTCCGGAGGCAGAAACTTGAGCGCAACATGGCGCCTGAGCTTTGTGTCTTCCGCCTTGTAAACTACACCCATACCGCCACGCCCGAGCTCTTCGACGATCGTATACCGGTCGAGAAAACTACTCCCGATCATGAGATCGCCGTCGGAACACGGCACAGCCTGGGTATGACCTGGGCGAACCCGATCACCGTTCTGAAGTCGGCTTCCGCAGACTCTACAGAAGTGACTGTCGTCCCGGATCTCGGAACTACATTCGGGACATTCCATAGCGCCTCTCTGACGGGATGAGTTTAGCACAGTTGGGCGAAAGTCCGGTAGGGAAATCTGAGCAAGACCCCAACCCCTTGGGAATGCACAGCCACAGCCGATTGATCTGACTCTAATAATGTGGTAGGCTTATTATGAGAGATAGCAATCAGGCCTGTGTGGATGCGTGACACAGTAGGCCTGATGCCCGCTGGACCACCGGCACCTGAACCGAGTTGTCAAAACGGAAGAGGTTTTGCATGCCCGCCCTGCGACATATCTGTGTTGTTGCAGTATTGTTGTGCTCGGCTGCCGGGACCGGAGCCCCGGCCGCTCCCATCCATACCACATACCTATGGCACATGCACCAGCCGATCTACTGGCCCGACCGAAGTACATGGTATCCGTCGAGATATGAAACAGCATACGAGACCATAACTCTCGGACACTCGGAAAATGATGTCTACGGCATATTCAACAAAGACGATCGCGTCCATGACTACCAGGACTACCCGCGGACGGCGATAGGCATGGTCCTCGACGTGCCTGATGCCGGTGCCCAGATAAGCTTCGCATCGGCCCTCATAGAAAATGTGAAAGGTCTCGCCGATAACGGCTGGAACGGCGGAAGGTATGCGTCCAGCTGGTATAACGACTATCGAACCGCCCGCTCCTGGACCACCTCCGGAGGGCGTTCCAGGATGCCCCAGCTTCTGGTTGCAGCCCACCATCCGATCGCTCCCTTGATGGATGAGAATGCCCTGCGCAAAGAGATCCAGGTAGCGAAGATTGCATATGAGGTGGCGTGGGGAGACACCAACTTCTCCAAGGGCTACTTTCCCGCGGAAACCTGTTTCTCCGAACGCATGATCCCGATCCTGGCCGAACAGGGTCTCGATTGGGTGATAGTTGCCGACATCCATCTCTCCCGAGCCTGTGCCGACTATCCCTACCAGGCGAATCAGGACAACTGCGATCCTCCGAACCCGGCCGATCAGCTCAACCCGGCGCAAGGATACTATGAGAGTACCTATATCAGCAGGGGGGTGACGGTGAAGACCCCTCCGCCTTTCGGCTACCAACCCCATTATGCACGCCATGTGGACCCGTCCAGCGGTGAGGCGTATTCAATAATCGTCGTTCCCGCCGCAAATGCGATGAGCTGGGAAGAGGGCTATGCCCTCTACGGGACCGGTGGTATCGATGCCATAGCCGGGTATAACGATCCGAGTCATCCCATGCTCATTCTCTTCGCCCACGACGGAGACAATGCCTGGTCGGGCGGCTACTCTTATTACAATGAAAGCGTCACAGGTTTCTGCCATGAGGCCGCCTCCAAGGGGTACGAACCCACGACCATAGCAGAGTACCTTGCCGATCATCCACCGGATCCCGACGACGTGGTCCATGTCGAGGACGGTGGGTGGGTGAATGCGGACAGCGACTTCGGTTCGCCCCAGTTTATAAACTGGAACTGGCCGCTTGTCGGTGCCGGCGGCGCTTTTGATATCCCGGGCGGCTGGGCCGAGGACGAGCGAAACTGGGCGGTGCTCACTGCGGCCCAGAACCGGGTGGAAACTGCGGAGGCGATCGACGGAGGCACACCCGACCCGGCCAGAATATTCGACCCGACATCCGGGGCCGACAACGTGGAGAAGGCCTGGCACCATCTGCTTTCCGGTTATGAAAGCGGCTACATGTACTACGGGACGTCCCTTGATATGGAGGTCAAGGCCACGCTTGCCGCCAATGCCGCAGTGCTTTATGCGGACCCTGTGATCTCCGGAGGCGATGACACGGTGGCTCCGACCATATGGCTGCCCCAGCGCCTGCCGTGGAATCCGGGAGGCAAAGGCGGTGGTGCACTCTGGGGTTATCCGGGAGGGGACGGTGCGGACATGCCGAGTGACTTCTGGATCTGGACATTCGTGTATGACGTGTCGGGGGCGGCCAGGGTGGATCTCAAGTACAGGATCGACGGCAACGGCACGAACCCCATGACCGACGATGAGAATGAGACCTACACAGGCGGCCCGGGTGTGGACTCCTGGCAGACGCTGCCCATGACCTTCAGGGATTTTCCCAAGGGCAACTTTTTCGGGGATCCCAGTATCGACTTTTCCGTATTGCCTACCTATATGGCGGACGAATATTACGCCTATGTGACGGGACTCTCCGATGTATTGGTGGACTACTTCGTCGAGGCCGAGGACTCGGTGGGTAACATCAAGCGAAGTCCGATCCAGCACGTGTGGGTCGGTGCGGCGACCGGAAGCCCTTCGCATGTCATAGACGGTGACCTGGATTCCACGTCAGCACTTGTTGCCACGAACGGCAGCTTCGACCTCTATGCAGACTGGGATGGCGAGTATCTCTATGTGGCAGCTCAAGGCGTG
>JALGWN010000203.1 GCA_025774115.1 bacterium | reverse complement strand
GCGCACAGCCAGGCAACGCTACACGCCTGAGGCCGTCCAGCCTTCGATCACCTTCGTGATGGTCTCGGTCACCCGCCGGGCGACAGCATCGAAGAAACCCTCGCACTTCGACTGGTCAAGATTGAGACTCCAGTCGCCTTCGGTGTATATCACTATCGATCCGGGAACCGGGTATGCAGAGTAGGACCGCGAGAAGAAGGCGACCTGTTTCTCATCGAAAAGGTCCGGCTTTACAAGCGACGGTTCCACGGCCATCACACAAGCTGTCTCATCCGCTCCGGCATGGCCGCCCGTACGCTCCAGCTCGGTCTCCCTGATGTCATCGATGTCGTACCACCACTCGATGAGCAGGGTCCTCGCACCGCTCCTCCGGCCCGCCTCGAAGAGCGCATCCTTAAGCTCAGTGGTCTGGCCCCCGTGGCCGTTAAGGACCACCAGGTTCCTGAGACCCGCTCCGGCCAACGATTCCAGGATGTCCTCGATATAGGCCTTGAATGTCTCGGGCCGTATCCGGATCGTACCCGGATGGCCCACCAGGCCCCTTGTGATACCATAGGGCACGGCCGGGGCGATAATCGCATTCACCTCGGCCGCTATCCGCTCGGCCATTGCCTCAGGTATGATCACATCGGTACCCAAGGGTGTGATCCCGTGGGCTTCTATGGTACCCACCGGAATCAGCGCAGTGTCGATCCCGCCCTCAACCAGCTTACGGAATTCCAGGTGATTGAGATTGCTTATTCGTCTTTCCATACTTACCTCATGCTGGTTTCGTATTCTTCATCTTCCGGGGCGATGAGCACCGTGGCCGACTGGTTGAGATACTTCCTCGCGACTTCACGGATATCGTCTTTGCTGACGGCCTCTATCTTCTCCTTGAAATCATACCTATGGTCATATCCAAGACCCATCACCTCATACTGTGCGGCGAGGCCGGCCTGTGCGGCCGTGGTCTGGGAGTAGTAAAGATCTTCCATGATGTTGCACGCCCGCTTGGCCATATCGATCTCTTCGTCGGTCACCAGCTCGTCCCTTATCCTGTCGACTTTCTCATGGATAATTGCGAGGGCGCTGTCGGCGGTGGAAGGCTGGGTGGCAGCCATCACCGCGAAATAGCCCCTGCCCCGAAGTGCGTAATTCCAGGCATGGACGATATAGACCAGCTGCTGGCCTCTCAGGGTCTCATGGAGCCAGCCGCCCGGATAACCTATCCCCGATATCACGCCGTCCAGGACCCTCATCGCATACCAATCGTCATTGCCGAGATCCATACACGGATATCCCATGAATATTACGGCCTGCTGCCGATCGGAGGGCTGAATGCTCACTATGTCCTCACGCAGGCCATCCCAGCCGGCAACCTCAGGCACAGTGTAGCCGGAGCGCTTGAAGCGCCCGAAGGCATCGCTTATCGCGGTCTCTGCATAATCACCATCCACGTCGCCGAAAACCGCCAGTACCATGTTAGCCGGAGTGCAGTACCCGTTATACAGGTCATAGACATCATCCCTGGACAGGCTCTCCACCGAAGGCACCTCACCTATAGGATCCAGACCGTATGGATGATCCCGGTAGAGCACCTTTCTCAGTCTGACCTCACCATCCTCCTGCCAGTCGTCGTTTCGCTGTCTGATCATCGAGACGACGTGCTCGCGCTCCTTCCCGAACTCGACCGCGTCGAATGTGGAACTCATGATGACATCTGCAAGAAGGTCGAGGCCCTCTTCGAATCTGCCGCTTAGAACATTCATGTTACAGGAGAAGTAGTCCTCGGCGGCCCCGGAATAGAGCTGGCCGCCCATGCCGTCGACTTCCTCGGAGATCTCCTCGGCAGAGCGCGTCCTGGTACCCCGCCTCAGCATCCTGGCCATGATGTTGAATGCGCCGTTATTCACCGGGTCTTCCAGCGAGCTCCCGCCGCGGAAGTAAGCCCTGAAATTCACCAGGGGCACATTGTGGTCCTCTTTCAAGAGCAGGGTAATGCCGTTATCAAGTACGATCTTCTTGACGGGTGAAGATTCTTTCTTCTCGGTCTGCTTCTCCGCAACTTCGAGCGTGGCCCCGGTGGGCTTTAGAACCGCCACCGTGAGGGCGTCTTCATTGAAGTATGTGTTGACCACACGCTGAACGTCGTCCCTGGTCACGTCATCGATCCGTTTGAGGTAGTATTCGGTGTAGTCGGGATTGCCGGTCCGAAGCACGTCTATGCCGATGCTGCCTGCCTGATCCTCAACATCCTGGAAACCGAAGGCTTTGTCGCTGGCGATCTGGGTCTTGGCCTTTTTCATCTCTTTCCGCGTGACCAGATCCTCTCCGAGCGCGTAGATCACTTCCTTTATGGCCTTGCCCGCAGCCGGTGTCTTCTCGTAATCACACGTCACGTGGACCGTGAAGTCGGGAGCTTCATACTTGGGATTATAGGAGCCTGCATTGATTGAATGGACGAGGTTGAGGTCATCTTTCACCGTACGGTAAAGTCGTGAGCTTCTTCCGTCACCCAGGATCCGGGCCAGAACGTGCAGCGGATAGACGTCATCATTGTCTATGGTCACGCCTCTCCAGCCCATGGTCATGTAGGTGAGAGCAACTTCCATCTCATCCTCGACGTACTTCATCCCCATCTGCTTGCCGTCCTTGGGGAGATAGACCGAATAAGGCGTCTCAAATGGGTATTGCTCAAAGGTGGCTTCGATCTTGGCCATCACCTCATCGGCATCAAAATCACCCACTGCGACGACGTGCATATTGGCGGGTACGTACATCCGTTCATAGTACCCGACCAGATCATCGCGCGACAGCTCTTGGAAAAGCTCGAGATAGCCTATTGTCGGGAAATGCTCGGGATGCTCGACAAACATCGCTCCGTTATAGAGCTTGCCGATCACCCGGCCGGGCTCATCACGGCCCATTGCTATTTCCCTCTGAATCACTCCATTCTCCCTTTCGACCTCATGCTCATCCATGGCACAGTCAAGGACCCAACCGGAGAGAAGGTCGATAACACTGTCCATGTAAGTGGCCGAAGTGGAGATGTAGTAACAGGTGTGGTCACTCGTTGTATAAGCGTTTCCGGCACCGCCGATGGCCCTCATGATCCGCTGGGCATCGGCCTCGCTCCGCTTGTGAGTCGTTCCGCCCGAGACAAGATGCTCACAGTAGTGGGAGATACCGCATCCCAGATACTCGTCCTCGTGAATGCTGCCCGCGTGTACGTATACTCTCATGGTGAAAACCGGAGCATTGTGGTTCTCCGCCACAAAGACCTCGAGACCGTTGTCGAGGATCTTGTGCTCTACATCCAGCGCCAGTGCCTGAGAGGCGACCAGCAAAACCGCGCATACCGCGACTACATACTTCATCTCGTCCCTCCTCGATCGGGGGTTGTCGAAACTCAGTGGTTACTCCAGAGAGAATTCCCTGGATTCAATAAGTGCTCCATCCGCCGTGGTAACCTCAACCCTCCACCGGCCCTGCCAGCCGGGTGCCATCCTCTTACTGCTCCAGGTCCGCCAGCGCGCCGCCTTGACGCTGAGCTCCACCACCACCACCCTGGCATCCCCATGGTACCAAGTGTGCACAATCGCCGTGGTATCGTCGGCCCCGACGACGGTCGTAAAGCAGTAGACTCTGTAAATATCCGATGGAAAGGCATGGGATACTCCCACGGGAGCCTTGTCCTTGACACCTGCACAGAAGACCATCTGCGCACATCGGAGACCACCCTGCGTCCCCACCTCCATTGAATCCGGAGGCTCTTCGGCATAGATGACAAGAGGGTTCGCTGCGCCCGCCAACACCAAGCCCAGAACAAACACCAGCGTTTTCATTATTACCCCCTCCCGGACAGGTCTCTAAGAACTCTAAGCCGTATTGGACCCGTTGTCAATCCCGACAATACGGAGGCGGGGCGAAGGTGCAATTAAGGGGACATACGCCGCAGATCGGCGTTCTTCACACCCCGCCATAAACCAGGCTGGTCAAAAATGCTCAGATGCAAGGCACACGAAGGCGCAAGGAGTGAGGCGCACTTTTGGGTGCGCCGCAACGAGGAGAGCCGAGTGTAACACCGCAGATGGGCGTTTTTCACCAGCCTGGGGTTGACTCGGGATAACGCCTGCCTTACACTCCACAAAGGTGGTTACATGTTAACATTAGAAAGACTGACAAAGAAATACAGCGATTCCCTCGCGGTTGACGACCTATCGCTTGAGGTCCCGTCCGGGGAACTCTTTGGCTTCCTGGGTCCTAACGGAGCGGGCAAGACCACCACGATCAAGATGATCTGCGGCCTCCTCATGCCGACGACAGGCACTGTG
>JALGWN010000202.1 GCA_025774115.1 bacterium | reverse complement strand
TGAATAGCGTGACACTCACCTTTGCGGATGAACCGGA
The DNA here is from genome assembly GCA_025774115.1 of bacterium. Classification (GTDB taxonomy): domain Bacteria; phylum Arandabacterota; class Arandabacteria; order Arandabacterales; family Arandabacteraceae; genus JALGWN01. The sequence goes on along the minus strand of JALGWN010000202.1, from coordinate 5,502 downwards.
TTCGGGGTCGTTGATCAATATCGACAGGGAGTGTGATGGAAAGACCATCATCCTTACACCCACGGGGAGCGGAGAGCTCTTAGAAGGCCGGCGCCTCCAGGCGCGTGTGAGCGACATCCACGATCCCGCGGGGAATGTGATGACATCCGAGGCCACCTGGGAGTTCGAGTACCGCAAGAGCCGGTTTACGTGGAGCCAGCTCCAGGTGGCAAGAGATCTCGACTATCTTGACCCGGGGACCGTGACTGCGGAGCTCGTAAACGGGACCGGTGAGTATCTCGATTACACGATTCCCGCACCGGCGGAGGACTGGTTTACGATATCGCCTATGTCGGGAACGCTTTCTCCGGGTGAGACCGAGACGATCACATTCGACATCCGGGACGACCTCGAGATCGGGTCCTATGAGACCCAGGTGACGGCATCCACCGAGGATGTTGATCCGGGGACGGCGGTTCTCGATGTGTACCTGACGGTGGAGAGCAACGAGCCGACCTGGGTCGTCAACCCCAGCGACTTCGAGCACAGTATGACAATAGTGGCCGAGGTGAAGATCGGCGAAGTGACCTTGACCGATCCGAACGACAAACTGGCCGCGTTTGTTGGTGGCCAGTTGCGCGGCGTGGCGCCGATCGGGGTGCCGGACTACGACAACCTCGCCTTCCTCACCATCTACAGCAATCGCGCCTCAGGCGAGACGGTTCGATTCCAGGTGTGGGACGCGGACTGCAACACGCTCTACAACGCGACCGACGAGACCTACCCGTTTGATGCGACCGCCGCGTGGGGCAGCCTCGGCGCGCCGGAGGTTCTGACGGCGACTCTGGGTCTCGCCGATGGTGTTATCGAGATCGGGGTCAATGATGGGTGGTCATGTATCTCGACCAACGTGTACTCGGCGAGTGATATGAGTGTGACCGGCATCCTCACGGATCTCACTCCACGAGACGGGGACATCATCAAGTCGGGGTTGGGGCCCTTCAGCGTCTACGAGTATACCTCCGACACGTGGGTGGGGTCGCTCGGCGATCTCGACAATGTGTCCGCATACATGATCCGCCTCTCGGAGCCCGGGACGATCTTCCACACGGGTGCTCCGGTGGATACACCGTTCACGATTCCCGTGGTACCGTCCTGGAACTGGATCGGCTACCTTCCCGCACCGTGGGCGGGCTTGCCCAGAACGGAGATGTCATTAAGGGCCAGGGCACGTTTGCCGAGTATGCGAGCGAGAGCTGGTATGGAAGCCTCGAGATGATGGAGCCGGGCAAGGGTTATAAACTGCATCTCGCAAGCGGAACTGGTGGGTCCTTCATCTATCCTCCCCCCGCTAAGTCAGGGCCTCCGGCTGTGGCGACGGGTTCGGACCCGGATGTGAAAACACCGGAACTTCTTGAAAGCGCACCCTCATGGTCGGTCAATTACCATGCGTACCAGCACAACATGACCGCGACCGCAGTCCTTAAGATCGGCGACAGCGAGTCGATTGACGAGAACGACATGGTCGGCGCCTTCGTCGGCAACGAGTGCCGTGGAGCGGCGCGCCCGCTCTATGTCGACGGTGTCGGTCGCTACGAGATCTTTCTCATGGTGTGCGGCAACGATGCCGGCGAGCTCGTCTCCCTGCGGGCCTTCGATGCCAATGCCGGTCTTGTCTACGACATCACCAAACAGTTGACATTTGAACCGGACAAGGTGGCCGGATCGGTCCACGAGCCGGTTGTCTTGACGGCCGGGGACGTCTGGACTGATGAGGTTCTGCCGGCGGCCTTCGCGCTCGGGCGGAACTGCCCCAACCCGTTCAACGCGACGACGAAGATCGCCTACGATGTGCCCGCCGCCGGTGGCCATGTGACGCTCAGGATCTACGAGGTCAGCGGGCGCCTCGTGCGGACGCTCGCAGATCGCGTTGAAACACCTGGGAAGAAGACAGCCATCTGGGACGGCCACAGCAACCAGGGGCAACGAGTCGCGAGCGGAGTCTATTTCTTCCGGATGACCGCGCCGGGGTTCGAGAAGACGAGTAGAATGGTCATGATGAAGTAAGCCCGAGCGGAGGATCTGCTCTGGTTTGTGCTCTGCAAAGCGGTTCTGACAGAAGATGCTGTGTAGATCGCCTCATGCGGACGCCTTCTCAGGAGGGCGTCCGTATCGCATCCTGCAGAAGCACGCTTTGAGACATTTAAGTGGCTCCCCGGGCAGGACTTGAACCTGCAACCCTCCGGTTAACAGCCGGATGCTCTACCATTGAGCTACCGAGGAGCTAGTCTATATGAGCCGCGATGCTAAGCGTCTTGTGTGAACCCCACCTGGGCTCGAGCCAGTCGAGGTTAGGGATATGATAGTGGATGCGGATGATTGTGTCAAGAAGCTTGGGGAGGGCCAGCCGGGCAAGGCCGCAATGGGCGGTTGACGCGTCCCCCGCCCTGATATAGAATCCTGAAGCCGCTGTGATCCGCCCTGCTGGCCGGGGCAGTAGGGAATGTCCCTCAAGTGGCAACTTCAGGTAATGCGTAGAAAAGGAGAATACGATGCTAACAAGATCCCTGGGCGCGGGTTTGGCTGTTGCATGCCTTCTATTTACAGTCAGCTGCGGTGGTGATGACGGTGGGCCCAACCCTCTGTCCGGCGTGGATATTACACCGAATAAGGACCAGGTCGAGCTGGCTCATTCTACGGAAATAGCAGTCAAGGTGGCTGGCGGCACCAATAAGGGCCTCGACTGGTATGTAAACGGTATCCCCAACGGTGATCCGGTCGTCGGCAGTATCAGCCAGAACAGCCCGGTCACGTATACGGCTCCCGATAGCCTCCCTGATCCTTCCAGAGTGCTCGTGAAGGCCATATCTCAGGAGGACTCCACCAAGATCGACAGCTGCTATATCGACCTTACATTCGACAAGATCTTCGTGGATGCCGTGAACGGTGATAACACAACGGGTACGGGATGCATCAACCTGCCATTCAAGACCATAACTCACGGACTCACAATGGCCGACGCGGGCATGAAGGTCATTGCACAGCCGGGAATCTATGACCAGGCAAACGGGGAGACATTCAGCATTGCGATTCCAGAAAGCGTGGCCCTGGTCGGGATGAACTGGGAGACCTGCATAATCCGCGGTCATGGGGTTATCAGTTACGAGCAGAGTGTTTCTCTGTACAGCAACTATTCCACCTTCAGGACATTCACGGTCGAGCAAGGGCTCCCCGTAGAGCCTTCCTGGAGTATCGGGATCTATGTAGGTGGGAACTACACCCTGGTTGACAGCATCCGTGTCCACGAGCGCGGTCGTTACTCCATCCTGAGATCCGCTGACACCGAGGCTGGCACGATTCAGAATCTCCACTTCGCCATAGATGATGCCGCGAGAAATGGTCGAGGCTTTGAAATCACCTCTGGCAATGTGGGGCTTGTCATCAGAGACTGCAGTTTCTTCGGGTTCACCGAGGGCATATTCCTCAACAACCAGACCGACGCCCTCGTCGAGAACTGCACATTCGAGTTCGTTGGATACGGTGTGAACATGTGCTGCGACCATGATCCCCGGCACAGCCCCCATCCCGATCTCGGAGGCGGGGCGCGGGGCAGCGCCGGAGGGAATGTGTTCACGGACTACACCACCTGCGGTTTCCAGAACCCAACAAGCAATGATGTCTACGCCAAGTTCAATGTGTGGGACAATGACCCGCCGGTGGCCGGTGAGGACTACTGCAATCTTGAGGATGGTAGCATCATAGTCGAGTAGTCTGTGGATAACCCGGTCATCCGGGCAGGAGAGAGAAGGAGAAGATGACGCAGAAGAGGTCAATGAACGCTCTTGTCGCAGTTGTATGCCTGCTTTTTGTGTTCGGATGTGGAGGAGATGACGGGGGCCCCAATCCGGTAACCGGAGTGGACATGACACCCGATGATGCAGATGTTGAGATCGGACATTCCGAGGAGCTCACCGTGAAGGTCTCCGGCGGTGATACTAAGGCCCTCGATTGGTATGTAAACGATGTCCTGAATGGCAATGACACCTTTGGAAGGATCAGTCAGAACAGTCCGGTCACATACACTGCTCCTAATAGCCTTCCGAGCCCCACAACCGTTGTTGTGAAGGCTATCTCAAGGGAAGACACAAGCAAGATGGATATCTGCCGTATGCACCTCAAGTTCACCAAGCTCTTCGTGGATAGCACCAATGGTGATGATGATACCGCTACCGGTTGTATCAACCTCCCATTCAGGACCATAACTAAGGCAATTGCTGAGGCTACTTCCATCAAGACCATCCTGGTCAGGCCTGGAACGTATTCCGACGCCGCGGGTGAGGTATTCCCCATGTACATACGGACCGAAGTCTCCCTCGTGGGCGAGGACTGGGAGACTTGCATAATACGCAAAGAGACCACGGAGTTCGATGGCTACACCGGCATCAGGGTCAGCGGTGATGATGCAACGGTGAGGAAGTTTACCCTCCGTGACGGGGCGCCCCCGGGAAATACCAGGTGGGACAGCTCGATCTATACCGACCGGATCAACACATTGATTGATAGTATGAGGATCTTCGAGCGGGCGGTTATGTCATGCGTCCGCATCGACAAGGCCCATGATGCCATCGTCCAGAACTGCGTGATCGACGTGGAAATGGACCCCACTGGAAGCAAGATAATGAACAGAGGCTTTGAGATCGTTTTCGGCGATCAGGGCACCATCGTCAGGAACTGCCGGGTAGCAGGCCATCACACCGCTCTATTCTTCAACGGCAGCTCCGACGCTTCGGTCGAAGACTGCGTGCTTGAGAACAACACTTTCGGCGCATATCTCTGTTGTGGTAGCAGCTCCACAAGCAACCCCAATCCGGATTTCGGCGGAGGAGCACGGGGCAGCACGGGTGGCAACTCTTTCTGGAACAACAGCACCTGTGGTCTGTCCAATCTGGGCACAAGCACCATTTACGCCAAGTTCAATTCCTGGCACAATGATCCACCCGTGGCGGATGAGGATTATTGCAATGAGGGTACTGGAAGTATAGTCGTTGACTAGCGACCGCTCGCGGATTCTCAGACCTCTTGGGCTTGGGCATTAGAGCTGGAACCGCACAAAACCGTGGCCTCCGGGAGGCTATCCTTGCCCTCCGGAGGCCACTTCCCCGCTTCTCTCTGGCCCGATCCTCTATCAGACCGTAATCGCACTCGCCCCAAAAACAGGGGCAGTTGCCTTCCGGAGAGGAAGGCAACCACCCTTAAATCAACTATTTGACCAGGACCATTGTCTTGGTCTTGGTCCAGCTACCGGCAACGATCTTGTAGTAGTAGACACCGGAGGCGACACTCTCGCCGTACGTGCTCCTACCATCCCAACCGACATTGTAGGTGCCGGGGGTAAGATCCTGGTCGACCAGGTTCTTGACCATCCGGCCCCTCACATCGTAGACGCTCAGGCTTACGTGAACGTCCTTGGGAATGTCAAATCGCAGCATGGTAGTGCCCGAGAACGGGTTCGGCACATTGGGT
>JALGWN010000053.1 GCA_025774115.1 bacterium | reverse complement strand
TGCGCTGCTAAGGGCTTTGGCGGGGATCTACAGCGGCCGCATGGTTCTTGGCAAAGGGTTCGAGGATACGCGGCGTGTGATTCTCATTGTCCAAGCCAATGGAAGGGAATGAGATGGACGGGAAGCGGAGGGGTGGCACAGCTACAGCCGGTGTGACTACGGGCCGGCAGGAAGTCCTGGTAGATACGATACATGCAGCCGTGGCCGAGGCGGTCGCAGACCAGGAAGAACGGGTCCAGGTAGCGGCCCAGAAGCCGGCCGAGAGGCGAAACCCGATGCCGATCTTTCTCCTTATCGTTCTTATTGGTTTCATTGCCAGCAGCTTCTACAGTTACTTTGAGATCAGGGAAATGACTCTCCCCCTGGATGAGCAACTGGGTGTCGAGGACCATGCCGCCGGGGTGCACCTATATTCAATTGCCATGCGGCTCGAGCGTTTCAGTGAGGAAAACGGACATTATCCGGTCTCTTTGGACCGGGTGGGGCTCCCGGAAGACGAAGCCCTAAAGTACAGGGTGATCTCGGACACCGAATACAGTATCGAATACACCTCAGGCGGCATTGCACGCTCCTTCCACTCAGGCCAGTCCCCATCCCAACTCCTGGAATAGGGGTCAGATCTTGAAAATCGAATTCAATTTCCCGGGGTCAGGCACCGGGTACTTTAAACACTCGCATTGACACTTCAGGTTCTGAGACTTACAATATGTATAGAGAAGTACCTGCCGATATGTGAATGGGGGCGAACAGGTTTCGACGGGGATGGAAGAGGCAGGGATCGCGTGTCGAGGTGCCCGCTGGCCTCGTAAAACAAGCGGGAACAAACTAATTGCCAACTATGATTTGGCAATGGCTGCTTAAGCAGTCACGTTCTCTCTGACTTCGCCTGCGTGGTTGGATGAGGGCGTCGCTAGAGCAGGCTGGCTCCGGTTGCCTGCCCCGGCATCCGGGGTGAGATTCTTGGGGCTGGCGTGACGGGGATCCTGCCTGTCGGAGCCCCTGATCGCGAGACGCTAAACGACGCTAAACGATAGGCTACACACGTAGTGATCCCTGCGGAAGCATCTTCGGACGCGGGTTCGATTCCCGCCGCCTCCACCAATCTTCGCTACGCGAAGATTGCCCCGCCGTAGTGAACCCTCATGGTGTCAGGCTTGCATTGTTGCATTATGGTGCCGGATCTTGAAAACTGAATTCATTCCATGAACTCGATTTTCGAGATCCGGCACCACAGTATGCAAGCCTGACACCGGATATGAAGCCCTTGACTTGGACTTCGCTTATTTAGGGTTGACTTAAGTTTGGCGGTTCACTACACTTCTTACAACCGATCTCGACTTAGAGATTGCTCAAGTTTCCTCTTAGCCCCACTACTTAAGAGAAGGAAGTGTACTGAGGGCATAAGCATGGACGGCAGCACCGGAAGTATCGAAGTCATCTGTGGCAGTATGTTCAGCGGCAAGAGCGAAGAGCTGATCCGGCGGATTCGCCGGGCGATGATTGCCAGACAGAATGTCCAGGCTTTCAAGCCCGAGATAGACGAGAGGTTCAGTCCCGACGACATAGTGTCCCATGATGACAGAAGGATAGAATGCAGGAAGGTGAGAAGTGCGGAGGAGATTCTCCCTCTCGTTGAAGAAGACACCAAAGTGGTCGGTATAGATGAAGCGCAGTTCCTCGCTGACGGCCTTGTAGAGGTCTGCGAGAGACTTGCGGACGGGGGCAAGCGCGTGATTGTTGCAGGGCTTGATCAGGATTACAGGGGCAGACCCTTTGAACCGATCCCGCAGCTTCTTGCCCTGGCGGAGAGTATAACCAAGACGATGGCGGTTTGCATGCAGTGCGGTGCTGCCGCCAATAAAACACAGAGACTCATTGACAGTGATGAGAGGATAGTCGTGGGTGCAGGCGAAGCCTACGAACCCAGATGCCGGAAATGTTTCAGATCCCCGCAGTCCGGCTAGGCCCTGTTGATTCAGCTACCCACGGGCCGCTGTGGGCTCAGGCATCCCACGATGGTTTTTCAAGATGTCAGTCCGGGAAAACCTTGAAAACGTAAGAGAGAGAATCGAGCAGGCTTGCCTCAGGGCCAAGCGCAGTCCCGATGAGATTACATTGGTCGCGGTCACGAAGACGGTGGGACCGGATCGCATCCAGGAAGCTGTGGATGCCGGGATCGAGGTGCTGGGCGAGAACCGGGTTCAAGAGGCAGAGGCCAAGATGAGTGCCGTCCGGGGAGGGGTCGCCTGGCACATGATCGGGCACCTCCAGCGCAACAAGGCCCGGAAAGCGGTCGAGATGTTCGATGTGATCCAGTCGGTGGATTCCCTGCGGCTTGCCCGGGAAGTGGGCAAGCGGGGTGGCGAGGTGGGACACACGGTGGATATAATGGTCGAAGTCAATACATCCGGAGAGGAAACCAAGTACGGAGGCCCACCGGAGGGCGCAGTAGATCTTGTGGGCAAGATCTCGGAGATTCCCAACGTTTCCATCAAGGGCCTCATGACCATCGGGGCTTTCACGGATGAAGAGAGTGTCATAAGAAAGTGTTTCAGAACCCTGCGCGGCCTCGCTGAAGACGTGCGCCGGGCGGGAATCCCCAATGTGGAGATGCGGTATCTCTCCATGGGGATGACTTCGGACTTTGAGCCGGCTATCGAAGAGGGTTCCAATATGGTGAGAATCGGTACCGCCATTTTCGGACCCCGATAGGCCGAGCAGGTAACGAGAGGAAGGGGGCGCATAAAATTGAGTATCAGCCCGCTGGATGTCAGGAATCAGATCTTCAAGAAGAAGATCAGAGGTTACGATGTGGATGAGGTGAAGATATTCCTGGATGCCGTAGCCGACCGTATGGAAGACATGATCAAGGAAAAGGAGGACCTGGAGAAGGAGAACACCGCGCTCCGCGAGCGATCAAACACATTCGCGGAACTGGAGACGGCCCTCAGAGAAACCATGGTCACGGCTCAAAAGATCTGTGATGAGGCGAAGGTGAATGCTCAGAAGGAGGCGGACAACATCCTTCGTCAGGCCGATCTCGATGCCCAGGCCAAGGTCGCCGGGGCCGCCGGAAAGGTGGAGGACATAGTCAGGGCTCATGAGAATACCAGAGCTCAGACTATGGCTTTCGTCACCAAGATGAGGAGTCTGCTGGAAGGCCAACTCAGTTTCCTTGGTAGTGTGGAGAGCGAAGTCAGATCCGAGAATGACATCAGAGATAAGGGGGTCGAGGTGCGGGAAGGCGTAAGTTCCTGATACGCCTTGGGCCGCGGGGCCTCAGGTCAGATCAAAGGTGGAGGTTTAGATTCGCAATGTCTAGCAAGAAGGAAGCAGAAGAAACCGACGAAAAGTCCGAGAAAAAGTCCATCATCACGGTGCGTGTGTCTCCCAAGTCCCAGAAAGGGTTCGTAGTAGGCTGGATGGATGACGGCGCACTAAAGGTCAAGGTACTCTCGGCGCTCGAAGGTGGAAGAGCCAACATTGAGCTCTTGCGTGTAGTGGCTGAAGAGCTGAAGATTCCGGTAAGAAACATAAGCATAGAAAGCGGCAGCAGCTCGACCACCAAGACCCTGAAGATACTGGGCCTTGAGGAGGGGGAAGTCAGAAGGAGGATTGACAGATGACCGACCTGAAGAGACGGATTGGCGAAGCCCGCAAGTACATCAGGACCAAGACCTCCATCAGACCGGATGTCGCGATTATCCTCGGGACAGGACTCGGCGGTCTGGTGGGGGAGATAAAGCGGGCGGTTCACATACCCTACAGTGAGATCCCGCATTTTCCCGTCTCCTCCGTTCTGGGTCACTCGGGTGAGTTGGTTCTGGGACAGCTCTCGGGCAAGAAAGTCGTAGCCATGAACGGGCGCGTCCACTACTACGAAGGCTACTCGATGCAGGAAGTCACCTTCCCCACTCGTGTTATGAAATTCCTGGGGACCAGGACCCTTATTGTCTCGAATGCCGTAGGGGGCATGAACAAGTTTTACCGGAAGGGTGACATCGCAATCATATCGGATCATGTAAACCTCATGGGTGATAATCCGCTAATGGGGCCCAACGATGACTCGATCGGCACGAGGTTCCCCGATATGTCGGAACCCTATAGCAGGAAGCTGATGGATCTGGCCGACAAGGTGGCCTTGGAGAATAAGATCAAGGTCCACAGGAGTGTTTTCGTCGGTGTGGCCGGGCCCAACCTCGAGACCGCGGCCGAATACAGGTTCCTCATCGGCATCGGGGCCGACACCGTCGGTATGTCCACGGTACCTGAGGTGCTGGTCGCCGTACACATGAAGATGAAGGTCCTGGGCTTCTCCGTCATTACGGACATGTGTCTGCCCGATGCGCTTAAGCCCGCCGATCACATAGAGATCATGAAAGCAGCCCAGAAAGCAGAGCCCAACCTCACCAAACTTGTGAAAGAGGTGCTTCGCAGCCTATGAAGACCGACAAGCCCGTATTCGAAAGGGCACCCTCGAAGGTGGTAGCCCCGGAGGCCGAGGAGCGAATCCTTGCCTTTTGGGAAAAGGATAATATCTTCGAGAAGAGCATCTCCCAGCGCCCGGATTCCAGAAGCTTCGTCTTCTACGAGGGTCCGCCCACAGCCAACGGAAGGCCCGGTGTGCACCATGTCATTACCAGGGCGGTGAAGGACCTCGTTTGCCGCTACAAGGCGATGAAGGGTTACCGCGTCATACGCAAGGCCGGCTGGGATACCCATGGGCTTCCTGTCGAGATAGAGGTTGAGAAACAGCTAAAGATTCAGAACAAGGATCAGATCGAGGAGTATGGAATAGAGGCATTCAACCGCAAGTGCAAAGAGAGTGTTTTCAAGTACCAGCAGGAGTGGGTGGCGTTCACAAGGCGGATCGGCTTCTGGCTCGACCTCGATCACCCCTATATCACCTGCACCAACGACTATATCGAATCCATATGGCATATCCTGAGAAAGATGTGGGACGCAGGGCTCATCTACCGGGGGCATAAGGTGCTCCCATACTGCGCCCGTTGCGGGACCACGCTTTCGAGCCATGAGGTGTCCCAGGGTTATGCCGACAAGGAAGATCCTTCCATATATGTAAGGCTCAAGCTCAAGGAGCAGCCGGACACCGCCCTACTGGTTTGGACCACAACGCCCTGGACCCTGATATCCAACATCGCCGTTGCGGTCCATCCGGATCTCGTGTACCTCAAGGTGAGGTTCCGGGATGAGACCCTTATCATTGCCGAGGACCGGGCCCAGGCGGTACTGGGTGAGGACTTCGAGGTTCTTGAGACCATGAAGGGGACCGCCCTGGACGGCCTGCACTATGACCCGCCCTTCACGTTCCTCGAGCCCGAGGGTCGCGCCCACCTGGTGGTGACCGCCGACTTCGTAACGGCAGGAGACGGAACCGGCCTCGTTCACACAGCGCCCGCCTTCGGCGAGGATGATTACAACCTCGCCCGCGAGAAGGACCTGGCCTTTGTGAACCCGGTGGGCGACGACGGCGCCTTCTCGGAGGAGGTACCGCCCTTTGCGGGCAAGTTTGTGATCGATGCCAACGGTGAGATCATGGATGATCTGAAGGCACGGGGAATCCTCTTTGAGGCCGGCACCATAACGCATACCTATCCTTTCTGCTGGCGATGCGACGCGCCGCTTATCTACTATGCCCATCCTTCCTGGTTTGTTAAGACCACGGCCTTCAAGGATGAGATGATCCGAATCAACAAGGGTATAGACTGGTATCCACCCGAGTACGGCAGCAACCGGTTCGGCCGTTGGCTGGAGAACAATGTTGACTGGGCCCTCAGCCGCGAACGCTACTGGGGGACACCCCTTAATATCTGGATCTGCGAGTCATGCGGCAGGGAGCACTCCGTGGGAAGCATCGAGGAACTTGGTTCGCTCGCGGTCGAGATGGCCGGCGAGGTGGATCTCCATCGCCCGTGGATCGACGATGTTGTTTTGAAGTGTGAAGCCTGTGGGGGCCGGATGAAACGGACCCCCGAAGTTATAGATTGCTGGTTCGATACCGGCGGCATGCCCTATGCGCAATACCACTATCCTTTTGAGAACAAGGAGATCTTCGACGCCCAGTTCCCAGCGGATTTCATATGTGAGGCGGTGGACCAGACCAGGGGTTGGTTCTATTCGCTCCTGGCCATCTCCACCTTCATGTCGCACCAGTCGAGTTTCAAGAATGTGATGGTGGCTGAGCTGACTCAGGATGACACCGGCCAGAAGATGAGCAAGTCCAGGGGGAATGCCGTGGAACCGGCGGAGTTGATCGCAAGGACCGGCGCCGACCCGCTGAGGTGGTACCTCTATGTATCGTCACCCATCTGGCTTCCCAAGAAGTTCAGCGTGGACGCCGTTGTGGATGTCGCTCGAAAGGTTCTCGGAACCTTGAGGAACGTATATTCCTTCTTTACTCTTTATGCAAACATCGACTGTTTCGATCCCCGTGTGCATCATGTCCCGGTCGCCGAGCGTCCGCTAATGGACCGGTGGCTCATCTCGAGACTGAATTCTCTCATCACATATGTCGATTCAGAGCTCTGCCGGTATGAGGTCACCCGGGCGGCCCGGGCGATTCAGGATTTCACCATAGACGATCTCTCCAACTGGTATGTAAGGCGGTCCCGGAGGAGATACTGGCGGCACGAGATGACGCGGGACAAGATCTCCGCATATGCCACTCTCCATGAGACGCTCGTGGCTCTTTCCAAGCTCGTCGCTCCTTTTCTTCCCTTTGTCTCCGAGGAGATCTATCGCGGCCTGGCCTTTCCCGTGGCCGCCGACGGCCCTGCCAGCGTGCATCTCTGTGACTATCCGGCCGGGGACCCGGCGCTGGTGGACAAGGACCTGGAGGCCGGAATGGAGATGGTGATGCGGTGGGTGAGTCTTGTGAGGGCCGCACGCAACAGATCCAGGATAAAGATCAAGCAGCCGCTTGCCGGTGTGAGACTCGGGTGGAGGGATGGGGTGCCTCAAGCGGTGCTCGAGCCCCTTCTTGAGCATCTCAAGGAAGAGGTAAACGTGAAGGAAGTGGTTTTTGAGGACGATCTCTCGGGGTTTGTGACCTATGAGGTGGTTCCGCGTTTCGATCTGCTCGGACCCCGGTTGGGAGACGGGGTAAAGGCGCTCAAGGGGGTTCTCGGCCGCCTGGACGCCGGTGTGGTTCAGGTCCTGGAGGGTGGAGCCCCGATCAAGGTCGACCTGGAGGGTGAGGAGATAGAGATCGGACCCGAAGAGGTGACCATAAGAAAATCAGAAAAAGAGGGCTATCTCTTTGAGAGCGACGGCACCGGTTCCATAGTGCTGGATAAGACCATAACGCCGGAACTCTTGGCGGAGGGGCGGGCCCGTGAGATCGTAAGTGGGATACAGAACCTCAGGAAGCAGTCCGGCTTTGATGTTACGGACAACATAAGGATCCACATCGTCGGGGACGAGCTCACGGCCCGGGCGATCGAGGCCTTCGGTGAACACATAAAGACAGAGACTCTGGCCCTTTCCATCGATCAGGCCCTGCCGGCCGGCAAGGAGCCTCTCGAACTTGCAATGGGTGATGAGAGGGCAAGAGTGGTTTTGGAAAGGGTACGGTGTACTTAAAGTTGAACGACAAGGAAATCCGGCATTTCAAGAAGCGTCTGATGGAGGAGCGGAAGAAAGTAACGGACGAGCTGGAGTGGGTGGAGGACAATTACATCGGAAGCTCCCAGCGGGACTCCAGTGGCGAGGTTTCCGGTCAGGCCACCCACCCGGCAGACATGGGGACGGACTCCATCGAAAGGGACAAGGCCTACCTTATCGGTGATACCAGGGGCGAGGCTCTCGAGGATATCGATGAAGCTCTGGAGAAGCTCGGCAAGGACGCCTTCGGCATGTGTGAGTCCTGCGGGCAGGCCGTAGCCGGGGAACGTCTGGAAGCGGCCCCATATGCCAAGCTCTGTCTCAAGTGCAAGACCGAAGAGGAAAGGGCCGGAGGAGCATCAAGGTAGTGCTATCGGTTTTGATCGCTGCGGCCACGATTGTGGCCGATCAGGTTGCCAAGAACGCGGTGGTCGACAGGATCGGCCTTTACGAGCGTGTGCCTGTGTTGGGGAATGTTCTGAGGCTTACCAACATAAGGAATTCCGGGGCCGTTTTCGGCATCATGAGAGGCGCGGGTTCTTACTTCACGCTGTTCTCGGTTGTAGCCGCCGGTGTACTTCTTATCGTGCTGTTCTTTGCACGCAAATCCTCGATTCTTGTCAGGGTCTCACTGGGAATGGTCCTGGGTGGGGCATTGGGTAATCTTATAGATAGATTGCGATTCGGTGCTGTGGTAGACTTCATCGATGTAGGATTAGGTGAGGGCGCGCGTTGGCCTTGTTTTAACATAGCCGATGCTGCGATCACCGTAGGTGTCGTACTCCTGATCGGTAATGCTCTTAAGATGTCAGGTTCCGAGACTTCCAATGAGGGAGATGAGATTGACAGTCGAGAGCGGGACCAGGGAGAGGATCGACAGGTATCTGAGCGAGGATAAAGGCATAGCCACCCGGGCTCAGGTCCAGAGGCTTCTCCGTTCGGGACATATCCTGGTGGACGGCCGGCAGGTTAAGCCCAGCTACCGGACGCACGGGGGGGAGCATGTGGCTGTCACCATACCCGATCCCGAGCCTGCCAGGATGGCTGCGCAGTCGATTCCTCTGGACATCGTCTACGAGGACCGTTATCTGCTGGTTGTTGATAAACCTCCGGGCATGGTGGTGCATCCCGGCAGTGGGGTGAGGGAGGGCACCCTTGCCAATGCGCTGTTGGGCTACTGCAAAGACCTTTCAGGAATCGGAGGTGTCATAAGGCCCGGCATAGTACACAGGCTGGACAAGGGTACCTCCGGGCTTCTGGTGGTGGCGAAGGACGATCGAACCCACCTGGCTCTGAGCGAGGCCCTCAAAGCCCGCGAGGTCAAGCGCACCTATGAGGCGGTGGTCTGGGGGGTTCCTCGTGATGCAAGGACGATTGAGACCTTGATAGGAAGAAGTTTCCGTGACAGAAAGAAAATGGCGGTGCTCACACGGACCGGCCGGACGGCGATTACGTCTTTCAAGGTGATCGAGGAATTCGATTTCGCCGGCAGGCTGGAGGTCAGGCTGGAGACCGGACGCACCCATCAGATAAGGGTCCATCTTGCCCACGTCGGGCACCCGGTTTTCGGGGATCCGACCTATGGCGGCAGGAGGCGCAAGTATGGATCTCTAAGCAGTTTGAAAATGGAAGAAGCTCGGGGTCTTCTGGAGCTCATCGGCCGGCAGGCGCTGCATGCAGCCCGCCTGTCCTTTGTTCACCCCAAGACTGGTCGGGGTATGGACTTTCAGGCTCCGGTGCCTCAGGACATGGAGAGGCTGCTAAGTGCCTTAAGGCAAGGGTCAGCAAAAGGAGGCGAGAAGTGAAGGTAAAGATCAGAAAGACCGATTCCATAGCTATTCTGGATCTCTCAGGAAAGCTCATGGGCGGGCCGGATGCGGATGTCTTCAAGGACACCATCAAGCAGCTCATAGAGGAAGGTTACAAGAACGTGATCGTCAATCTCAAGCATGTTCCCTGGGTGAACAGTACCGGCCTGGGTATCTTGATAGCCGGGTATACCACGCTGAAGCGTGAGGGCGGGGCGCTCAAGCTGATCAATGTTACCGATAGGATCGAAAGTATCCTGATGATCACCAAGCTGGGGACCATTTTCGAATCGTACAGCGAAGAAGAAAAGGCCCTCAGCAGTTTCAGCGGCTAAGAGTCGCAAGGACGACGGAAGAACAATGCTTGAAGTATCTATTCCCGGCAGCATTGAGTATCTACCTCTTGTGGACACGGTCTGCCAGGCTTTCTGCGGTTGGGCCGGGATCGAGAGGGAGATTGCCGACCAGATAGCCATGGCTGCGGTCGAAGGCGCAACCAATGCAGTAGTCCACGGCAACAAGTGTCAGCGAAGCAGGAAGGTCAGAGTTCTTTTTGAGAGGACACGTAGCGGGATAGTCGTATCGGTAATGGATGAGGGAGAGGGTTTCGATCTCGGCCGGGTACCGGACCCTACCGACGAAACCAACCTGATGAAAGAGAGCGGTAGGGGTATATTCATCATGAGGCAGGTGATGGACCGGGTGGAGTTCGAACAGCCTGAGAGCGGGGGCACGCTGGTCCGCATGGCCAAGGAGATCGACTTTGGAGGTGGAGGACGTATACTCTGTGTTGACTACGGCCATAAACGAATGGGGCTGGCCCTGAGTGATGAGATGGGTGTGACCGCTCAGCCCTTGGGTAAGATCGAAGAAGAAGCCGAAGAGGATCAGCTGAAGGCTGTCGAAAAAGCCGCAGCCGAAAACGACGTGTCCGAGATCGTGGTCGGCCTCCCGCTTACGATGAAGGGGAACGTCTCCAGATCGGCTTCCAGGGTGATCGCTTTCGCAAGAGAGCTCAACAAGCACCTGTGTATACCCATTGTCACCTGGGATGAGAGGCTTTCCACCAAGGAGAGCGAACAGATTCTCATCCAGGCGGGCATGACCAGGGCGAAGCGCAAGGAAGTCGTGGATTCGGTCGCGGCCGCAGTCATCCTTCAGAGTTACCTTGATGCGAGAAGCAAGAAGTGAGATGGAGTAGGGCCAGACCTTTCTTGCCGGACGGTCTCGTGATCGTCGGTTTAACCGTGATCTGCCTGGCCGTCGTGACGGTTTTTTCTCCGGCGGGTTTCCACGACAAGGCCTTCCTTTACGTAATCATCGAACCGGGTCTGACGTTTTCCGAGATAGCAGGCCGGTTTGGAGATATCGGCCTTGTGAAGAACGAGCCGGTCTTCCTTGTCATCGGACGCGCTTTTGGGATCGAGCACAAGGCAAAGGCCGGGAGGTATCGCTTCAGGTCCACAGCCGACATGGCCGAGGTCTTGAAGACGCTATACCGGGGAGCCACTTACCGTGAACATGTGATTGTCCGGCCCGGGAAGACCATACGTGCCGTTGCCGAAGTCTTGAGGAGGGAGGCGGAGGTGGATTCGGCCGCCTTCGTGACCCTTGCACGGGATTCGGCCTTCGTGAGCCGCCTTGGTGTCCCCTCCACGACCGCCGAAGGTTTCCTTTTCCCGGACACCTATGACATCGAGTGGCAAGAGGAGCCCGGCACTGTGATAAGCAGGATGGTGCGGCGGTTCTTCCGTATTTTCGATGATTCTCTCGAGGCCAGGGCGGGAAAGATGGGGATGACGGTTACCGAGGCGGTTACCATGGCGTCGATAGTAGAGAAGGAAGCCATGTTGGACAGTGAGCGGCCCCGTATATCGGCCGTCTTCCATAACCGTCTGGAGCGGGGTATGAAGCTTCAGGCGGACCCTACCGTACGATATGCTCTCGAGAAGTGGTCCGGGAGAGTACTCTACAAAGACCTCAAAGTGAATTCACCTTTCAATACCTATGTCAAGTATGGATTGCCGCCCCGTCCTATCTGTAATCCAGGCTTGCCTTCGCTGGTGGCCGCCCTCTTCCCGCTTCCGGGTTCCAGGGATGTCTACTTCGTGGCCCAGGGCGACGGCAGTCATTTCTTCTCTGAGAGCGTCGGAGAGCACAACAGGGCTAAGGCCAGGTACAGGCGTTATCTGGAAACCTCAAGCATGAAGAACCGGGAGACAGAAGATGCCGCTCAAGTTGCTGAGTGAAATTCCGCAGGGGGCGATTGCGACCAAAGTCGAGAGCCTCCTGGAGAACCTGAGGAATCTGGGGAGTGTGGTTGTCGCCCTGTCCGGGGGAGTTGACTCCGGAGTTCTCCTGTCGGCGGCCGTCCAATCCTGCGAGCGCGTGCTTGCCGTAACCGCCTCATCCGCCATACACCCGCGGCGGGAGCTGGAGCAGGCCCGACGTGTTGCAGAGCTGGCGGGGTGCGAGCACAAGGTCCTCAAGAGCGGCGAGCTTAAGAATCCGGATTTCACCGGCAATCCCATACAGAGGTGTTACCACTGTAAGAGAGAGCTCTTTCTCAGGCTTAAGCAAGTCGCAGAGCGGCGCGGTTTCAGGGCGGTCGTAGAGGGATCCAATGTCGACGATCTGTCGGATTTCAGGCCCGGTGAGAAGGCGCTTATGGAACTGGGGATCGTAAGCCCCCTGAGGCAGGCGAATTTCACCAAGGCTGAGATCAGGGAATTGGCCCGGTGGGCAGGGCTCCCAAATGCCGACCAGCCGTCGGCGGCATGTCTTGCCTCAAGGTTCCCCTACGGAGTGGAGATTACCGTGGATGCCCTTTCCAGCGTTGAGCGCCTGGAAGATGCCCTGGTAGAGATGGGTTTCAGCCAGGTGCGGGCGCGATACCATATCGATCTGGTACGGATCGAGGTGGAGCCGGATAGCATAGGACGCGCCTCGGCCGGCGATCTCAGGGATCGCATCGTTCAGGCTGCCAGGCGAGAGGGGTTCCGCTTTGTTACCTTGGATCTTCAGGGTTATCGACGGGGCAGCCTAAATCCATGAGATCGCATCTAAATATCGGAACTTATCGGGTCGGGGCTTGTAGTTTATAGTGGTGAGCGGTTAGTATTCAGGTTGTGGCAATGGGCAGGGCTGAGATCGGATGACAATAGCGAAACCGTTCAAACTTCCGGAGACAGGAGGTCGGCATGGCGCAACGCAAGAAGCGAAAGAGGCCGCTAAAGCAGGCGGAACCCAAGCGGGAGCGCCGCGAGGGATCGCTCGCAATGGGTTCACGCAATGTTCTCATGCTGTTCGTGGGAATCATAATCATCGTGATCGGGTATTTTCTGCTTGGCAGAGGCAGCATAACCGCGGCGCCGCTTCTTCTGGTCCTAGGCTATTGCGTCGTGGTTCCTCTTTCTATTATCCTTTGGGTGAAAAGGTCTGAAAGCGGCAATCAACGCGAAGCGGGCGAATAGCTCAGTGGTTAGAGCACCTGCCTTACAAGCAGGGGGTCAGAGGTTCAAATCCTCTTTCGCCCACCAGTGTTTTTCGGGGATCAAAGGGTTGAGGTGACAAAATGAAGACGACGATCGTATTGCTGGCGGGTCTCTTGCTCTTCGCGGCCTGGACTTTGGCGGAGGAGGCGGAGGAGGCGGCCGTGCTTGCCGAATGGGAAGATGGCAACATAACCGTGGGTGAATACACTCACTGGTGGGAACGGTTGACTCCGGATGCGAGGCCCGATCTTTCCACCATGGATGCGAGGACCGACTTCCTGGACAACATGATCAATGCCAAGATCATGCTTGAGGAGGCCGAAGCGATGGGTGTGCCCGAGCATCCCAATGTGACGGACTGGGTACACACCCGGCGAGCGAACGCCTTGAGAGAGCGGCTCTACCAGGAGGCGACCAAGGGGAGGCTCGAAATCGACGAGGCCGAGGTCCGGAAAATCTATGAGAAACGCCTCACCCAGGTAAACGCCAGTCATATAGTGGCACCCACCTATGATAAGGCGCTGGCCATGCTTGACTCCATGGCGGCGGGTGTTTCCTTCGAAGACCTTGCAAGAGCGCATTCCACATGCACCTCCGGCGCCAGGGGTGGGACCCTGGGACCGGTGAGATGGGGAGACTTCACGGAGAGGTGGAGCACGCAGGCTTTCCGGCTTGAGCCGGGGGAGGTTTCCCAGCCCTTCGAGGTGCAAGGCGGGTATGCCATCGTCAAGGTGCATGACAAGACCTTGCTGGAACCGGAGCACGCCGAGGCAGAGAAGCAGGGGATACGGGCCACCCTGCTCAAACAGGATAATTTCGAAGAACGTCAGGCTTTCCTTGACTCTCTGACGATCGCCTACGAGGTGGATATGGATATCGACGCGGTCGTCACGCTATGCGCTCGCTACGCAGAGGCCCTCATGGACCTGGGTATCACGAGCGAAGTCATTGCCGAGGACATCGTGCCTGCGCTGACCGAACGCGAGAAGGCCCTGCCCATGCTCACGTTCCGCGACGGCTCCTTCAGCACCGGAGAGGTGGTCAACCTCATCCTTTCGCAACCCTATGTTGTAAGGCCGAAGCTTGACGATCCCGATGAGGTACTCAGTTTCGTCAAGCGGCAATTGAACGATTCCCTCCTTGTCAGGGAGGCGGAGAAGCGGGGCATAGACAAGATTCCGGAGATTGCGGACAACCTGGAGAAAATAACACAGAACAGAATACTCACCCGCTTCTATCGGGTCAAAGTGCAGGATCTCGAGATCCCCGAGGATACCCTGCGTACGTTTTACGAGACCCACCGGGAAAGCTACGTTTCGTCTTCCGGCCACCTGGCCTCCAAGATAGTGCTTGCAACCCGGGAGGCCGCCGATTCCATCCTCAAGATGATTGAGGACGGAGCACCCTTCGAGGATCTTGCGAGCGAGCGGTCTATCGACCCTTTCACTGCGCCTGAGGGCGGCGATATGGGTTTTTATCCGCCCGGCAAGGACGCCGAATTCGATGAGTTTTTCGCTCAGCTGGAGGTGGGTGGGAAAGGCATCTTCAGGAGCGTTGAGGGTCATGTGGTCCTCTGGCTGAGGGAGAGGCTCACGAGCCATCCGCTCACCTATGAGGAAGCCAAACCGGCTGTGATCCGGGACGTTTCGCGCCGGTTCAAGGCCTATTTTCTTAGCGACTGGCTTGCGACAAAACGCTCGGAAGTCAATGTCAAAGTACACGAGGATGCGCTGGCCGGAGTCACAGTCGGCCCATAGCTCAAGATCTGTGTAGCGTCGGCTCTCCGTGGCCGACGTTGAAATAAGGGGACAGTTGACTTAATTCTCGTAGAATTAAGTCAACTGTCTCCTTATTTCTTTATTTCGTCACATCTTGTTTGGATAGTTCCCGAAGGGCGTTGCGTGCCGGCGCGAAATCGGGCCGTATGGCAAGGAGTCTTCTGAGGAGGGTTTGAGCTTCCCGGATCTCCCCCCGGCCCGCTTTGACCGCAGCCAGCCCGAAGAGCGAGAGGTAGTTCTCCGGATCGCCGGCGAGCGCCTCTTCGTAGCACACTTCGGCCCTGTCGGTGCGGCCCTTCTGTCTGTATGCGTTTCCGAGGTTGGCCAAGACGGAAGCGCTACGGGGGTCTACCCCTCTGGCCATCTCGAGGTATCTGATAGTGCTGTCC
>JALGWN010000201.1 GCA_025774115.1 bacterium | reverse complement strand
TGAGGCAGACATGGGCCCTCCGGAGCACCTCACCGTCACACGTATCGAGGGTGGGGTCGCACATCCCATGGAATCCTACCTGGACAGGGTAAACAACAGGGTGCTTGCCTTTGTTGATAAGCTGGGGACTTACGGCCTTATGTGGAATCCTGAAGCGGAAACTCCGGCTTACGGGGCCGGGGACTTCACGTATCGCCTTTGTCCTTCCGCGTGCCGGGCGCGTGAGTGGGGATGTGATTACAATAGACGGGCGTCTGGTCGCCCGGCTTTGCGACCGCTTCATGATCCCGGGACGTCACAGCATCGAATGGGACGGCAGGGACGACAGTGGTCAAAGGGTTGCCAGTGGCGTATATTTCTATACAGTGAGATTCGGATCTGAAAACGTAACCAAGAAAATGGTGAACCTACGCTAGGAGGGGAGTCCTATGAAGACCTTTATCTCAGTGGCCTGTCTTGCCTGCCTGCTGACGGCCTTCGGTTGTGGTGGCGATGGTGGGGGGGGGCCTTCGGATACCGCGGCTTCCCTGACGGCGGCAGGGTGGGCTCTTTTTGAGAAGGGCGAATGTGAAGCTGCCATAATCAAGTTCGACCAGGCCGTCGCCCTCGATGCGACCTATTCCGATGCTTATAACGGCCTTGGATGGTCCAATGCCAAACTGGATTCGCTTGGCATAGCTCTGGGCAACTTCGGTGAATGCCTGATATTCAATAGTACTCTGGCCGACGCCTATGCAGGCTGCGCCCCGGTTTACCGGGATTACGAGACCGAACCGGCTCATTTCGACAGTGCGATAGCGGCCGCTTCTCAGGCTCTGGCGCTGGAGGCGACATATTCCTTCAGTCACGACACATCTTTCGATTGGTTTGACCTCCATCTCATCATGGCCCAGAGCCACTATGGATTGGGCGAGTTCCTGGAAGCGAAGGCCCATGTGGATTCTCTGCCTGACCACGTCACACTGGATCCGGAATCCCCGACCTTCGTGGAGGATCTCGCTGCCGAGATAGAGAGGTTGGAAGGCACCCATGGAGGCTGAGCGGGAATGGTCGGTTGTCGTGTTGAGGAAGACTGGGGATAGAGGGAGCGTCGGAAAGGGATCCGGCATCCCCGGAGTGCTGGACAGAGTGGATCATCTGTATTATCTTATCGGGTACCAGCCATTCCGTATCTGATATGGGTAAGAGGAGTTTTATCTCAGTGAGGCGTCCAAGCGTTCTTGCTGGCGCCTTTTTTGTTTGGCATCGACCTGAGGAGGTTGGCATGATGAAGTCTTTGAAGATTATTGTGCTCTTGGCCGCGGCCCTGGCTGTTGCTTCTTACGGCTGCTCGAAGGAAGAAGGCGAAGAACCTGCTGCCGAACAGGCTCAGGATCAGCCGGCCAAGCCCCTGGACCCGACCGATCAGACAGTTGCGATTACGGTGAACGGTGAGGACATCACCAAGGGCCAGATAGCCGAGGAGGTGGCCAGGCTCTCAAGGCAACTCGGCGGCAGGACGAGCCCAGAACAGATGGGACAGATGCAGGGGGCGCTGAATCAACAGGCCGGGGACAATCTAATAAGCAGGATTCTGCTTCAGCAGAAGATCACGGAAGATGGTGTCACGGTTTCCCGGGAAGAGATCGATGCCCGCATGGTTGAGGTCAAAGCCAGTTTCGGCTCAGAAGCGGATCTGACCAACCGGCTTGCGATGATGGGAATGACCGTTGACATGCTCGAGAAGGAGATGGAGACCGGCTTGGCAGTGGAGAAGCTGATTGCCCAGTATGCCCCGACTGAGGAGGGAACCGATTCCGAGGCCAGGGCGTACTATGACGGGAATTCCGCGCAATTCCAGCAGCCTGAACGTGTAAAGGCGAGCCATATCCTGCTCAAGTTCGAGGCGACCGACACCGAAGCCATGAAAACCGTAGCGCGCGAAGAGGCCGAGGGCCTTGTTGCACAGCTGGGGCAGGGTGCGAACTTCGCCGAATTGGCCGGGGAACACTCCGCCTGTCCCAGCAGTCAGAATGGTGGAGACCTCGGATTTTTCCAGCGCGGTCAGATGGTGAAGCCTTTCGAAGATGTCGCCTTCGCGCTGGAGGTCGGGAAGACCAGCGGGATAGTAGAGACCCAGTTCGGCTATCACATCATCAAGGTTACAGACCGTGAGGACGGGCGCACGGTTTCCTTTGACGAGGCGAAGGGCAACATCAAGACTATGCTCGACGGGCAGCGCAAGCAAGAGGCGATGAAGACCTACACCGATGAGCTGAGGACCACAGCGGACATTCAGTTCAAGGAATAGACAGGAAAGGGGTCAAACCTATGCATAACGCAGATCTGCGTTGTGCGTAGACTTGACCCCTATAGCGGAGGATCGAATGCGCTTCGTAAGCGGTGCGGTTATCATGCTGCTGGCGGGATTCTTGCTGGGAGTAGCCGTTCGGCCTGGCCCGGCCCTATCTCAGCGGCCGGAGCCCAAGGTACATGGCGTCTTCGACGGCGATACCATGTATACCGTGCTTCCGCCCGGCGGTATACCCGCCATCACGGAACCCATCTTTATCTCCGGGGAGGACGCCGAGGAACAGATGTCTCCGGACGAGATGCTAATGGGTATCCTCGTCGGAGGTGAGGCGAGGGCATACTCGCTCTGGCATCTTGATGCCCATGAGATCGTAAATGATAGCATCGGGGGCGTCCCGATTGCCGCCACCTGGTGACCACTCTGCCATACGGACGTGGTCTACGTCCGCGAGATGAGTGATACGAATCTCACCCTCATAGTATCCGGCAAGCTCTGGCGAAACAGCCTGGTCATGCAGGATGAGGAGACCGGAACCCTTTGGAGCCATATCACTGGAGAAGCCCTGGACGGCCCTATGAGGGGGCAGTTTCTGGAGACCATTCCATCGGTTCAGGCAACATGGAGGCAGTGGGTCGGCGAGCATCCGGATACCAAGGTATTGAAGAAAGAGGAGGAGGTCACCGGCTCCCGGTATGAGACGTATTTCAGGGACCCGGAGCGCGCGGGCATGTTTCGGGTGGAATGGTTGAGGGCCCGCCTGCCCGGCAAGAGCATGGTCTATGGTATATCGCGGGGTCCCTTTGCTCTCGCCGTGACGGAAGAGAGGCTTGCCTCCGCCCCTCTTCTCAACACCAGGGTCGGCAAGGACAGTCTGGTGGTCTATAGAAGTGACGATGGTGGGGTGCGAGCCTTCGTGTCCCGGATAGACAGTCTCCAACTCGCCTTCAGCCTGGCGGGAGAATCCGGTCAAGTGCGCGATACCGAGACCGGCTCACTCTGGAACCTGGAAGAGGGTACAAGCACGGCGGGACGGCTTGAGGGGACCAGGCTGGTTGAGATTAAGGTCCTTCCTGCCTTCTGGTTTGCCTGGAGCAACTTCTACCCCAGGACTGAAGTTCTCGACTAGCCCGGACTATTCATAGACCTCTCCCGTGGCAACGACCACGACAATCGTCATGACGGGCGTCACTACGCTGCGAACCGGAAGGTATTGATCAACCTTCAATCGACTGACCCCGACCGCGCCACAAGGATAGATGTGTGACTGACGAGAAAACCTGGGACTTCGACGAGTGGGCCGAGACCTACGACAGGTGGGTGGACTCCGACGATCCGGTTTATGCCCGCTACGATGATGTGCTCGATCGCGTGGCAGAGCTCTCGGGGGCGGCGCCGGGGTGGAAAATTCTGGATATCGGAACGGGAACAGGCAAGCTTGCGGAACGCCTTCTGGTCCAGGGGGCGAAGGTGATAGGCCTGGATCCCTCGCAGAAGATGCTGGACAAGGCTGCTGCAAAACCGGGCTGCCGAGGCATGGAGCTCATCCACCTCCAGGAACCGTTTTTCAATCTTCCATATCCCGATGAGGTCTTCGATGCCGTTGTAAGTACCTATGCCTTCCACCATGTTTTCCCCGCGAAGAAAGCAGCCTGCATCAATGAGATGGTGCGAGTGGTCAAGCCCGGTGGGTCATGGGTTCTGGGTGACCTCATCTTCCGGAACGGAGCTGCGGAGAAGGCAGCGCTCGAACGCTATGATTGGATGGAAGATGAGTACTTCGCCCGAATCGACGAGCTCAGTCCGGTCTTTAAGAGCCTGGGCATGGATCTCCATTCCCGGCAGTTCACTCCGGTCACATGGGTACTCTGGGCGGTGAAACCCGGGAGAGATTGACATCATCAGGCATCTGGGCCGCCTGTGCCGTCCTTGCGTTATCTCAGGCCCAAAGGGAGCGCAAGGCCCAGCACAAGAAGGATCACGCACGCTGCAAGAACGGCACTGCCAAGGCGGACGCCCTTCTGCCCGTTGACCCGTGCGAGGGAGGGCGAAGAAGGGGCAACCGATCACGATGGTAACCATGACGACGCTTCCGGCCTGGCTTGTCTCGAGGTTTGCAAATGCATCCATAAACGGGAGACCGATACCGAATGTCCAGTAGAGAAGCACTAGTATCCAGAATACGACTGCCGGTATGAGGAGAATAGCCCCTGCGACCACGGCCATGTTGTACGAAGGTCTGTCAAGGTCAT
>JALGWN010000052.1 GCA_025774115.1 bacterium | reverse complement strand
ACCTCCGCGAGGAAGTTATATCCCCGGAGGATGCGATGTCCCTCGACCCCTCGGTTGCGGTCGAAAAAGAGGGTACCGTATGGCTGGCTTGGGCTTCCTACCGGGATAAGAAGTGGACCATCAGGGGGTGCCGGATCACGGACATGCAACTCTCGCCGGTGATGGAGATCTCCGACCCCGGCGGTTTCAACAGTCAGGTCAAAGTGGTCTCCCGCGACGGCACCACGTGGTTTGTATGGGTCCTTTGGGAAGATGGCGTCTATCGCATCATGGCCAATGTGTATGATGGTGAACTCGGGAAACCCCAGGTGATCTACGAGGGGGACAATCCCCTCGGGCGGGCCGACCTGCACGTGGTCTCCGGAGACCGCCTGGTTTTCGTCTGGGATGAATACATGGACGGACGGTACGCTATCCGGATGAGAGAAAGAACGCGCGATGGGCTCCAACCGGTTCAGGATGTCTCGGGAGAGACCCCATCAAATGACTATGAGCCTTCCCTGGTGGCCGGAACCGACGGCATCCTCGCCGTCTGGAACCGGGTTCCCTGGAAAGGTACGGAATGCCGGCCTGCGGCAAGGATGTACCCGGGCGCACTTTATGAAGAGGGGCTCGACTCTCCCAGGCACAATGAGACCTGGCGCGTCAACTGCTTCGGCGACGATGAAGGTAACACATGGATACTCTGGCTCAACCGGCTAGGCCACTCCAGAAGCCGCATGTATGCCCGCCGAATCGGGCCCGATGGCGTAAGCCAGATCTGCCGCATACGGCTTAGGCGGCAGGAGAGAATCTTTATGAACTATGTCGAGTGCGCCCACGACGGCAACCTGGTCCTGGCCTGGGACACGCGAGGAACCATCGCTTCCTGTGAGATTGAGTTGCCCACACTCAAGGATGGTGAGCTGTCGCCCTCAGAGGGCCAGCCCGCCGGGATCCCCGAGGGCGAGCCTGAGGGAGGGATACGCGAAACAATCGCCTACACAACCACCTATGACGGCGATTCGCTGCACGCTTATTTCGGCGACTATCATAACCACACCTCGTTCTCGGACGGACGGGCGTATCCTGATATGTCGATGTTATTCGCCAGAGACACCAGGCGTTTGGACTTCATCTGTATCACAGACCACGAAGGCCCGCTGATACCTTCGGAGTTCGCATGGAACAATACTGTAGCCGATATGCTGACCCGGGAAGGCGATTTCGTTTGCCTGCATGGGTTCGAGGTCAGTAAGGATTGGGCCGCGAACGGCTTCGGACACTGGAACATGCTTTTCCCCGGCCCTTGCACGATCGTAAGATATGAGGATGGTATGACTCCCAACGACCTCTACCGGATTGCCCGCGAATACGGTGCCGTTGTTGTTCCCCATCACGTGGCCAAGAAATTCGCCCCCCACACCTGGGACTACTACGATCCCGTCGCCGAGCCCGTCGTGGAGATGTGCTCTCTACACGGCGTATTCGAGACCGGAAAAGGCTTCGAGGACGATCCCAGCATGGTTGAGGGTTGTTTCGTGGAAGACGGTTTGGCCAGGGGGTATAAGATAGGCTTTGTCGGCGGCAGTGATTTTCACAACTGCTTCCGGTCACTGACTGTGGAAAGGGGACTTACCGGCATATACGCCAGGTCACTTGCACCGGGGGAGATCTTCGAGGCCATCAGGAGACGCAGGACTTTCGCTACCACCGGCTGCCGGGTCGTGGTCGACTTCCGCTGCAACGGGAAGTTTATGGGGGAAGAGATGGAGACCTCCGGTGGAATCCGCTTCTACGGTTACGCCGAATCACCGGATTCCATCGCTTCGATAGAGATAGTGAGTGGTGGGAATGCGGTATTCGAAACACGGGTCCTTGACACCAGGGCTTCTATCGACTGGCAGACCGACGCGCCGGATTCGGAGGCATACTATTACCTCAGGGTCAAGACCCCAGCCGGCGGCCTCGCATGGTCCAGCCCAATCTGGATAAGCCCCGGTCGATAAGCCCCGCTGCGTATACCGCCAGCAGCATATGAACAGGCAGAAGGAAGCGTGCCTTGAAGAGCGTCGCGGTGTGAACCAGGAGGAAGTAGATAAGGGCGACAAGCATGAGGTTCCTCCTGGTCCTGTCACGCTCGACGGTCAGCACGCCTATGACACCCCCGACCCATACCAGGAAGAAAGTCACCGGCGTGAAGACTTTCAGAAACGCATAAAGTGCCGGAATGTCGCGATTACTATAGTCGCGCCTGACCTGTGACAGCGCGATCGCCGGGGATATCCAATGGGGATCGAACAGCCGCGGGAATGTCTTTCCGATCCGCCTGAGATGGAAGGTGGGGTCCTTCCTGAGATTGGCGGCCCAACGCCGATACGCCTCCGTTTGCCTTTCGGCCTGCGTCCCCCACGTCCTCCATTCCGGGGTGACTTCCTTTATCGTCTTGCCCGTAGTAACGAGCCAGAGGTTAAAGGCGGTATCGTTGCTGATTAGAATGGGCCCGCCGTGGATAACGGTGTTTCTTATTACCCATGGAGAGAGCACCGCCAGGAAAGTGCCCACAAGCACAGCCGCGAGTGCGACCCTTCGCTTAAGCGGCCTTGCCGTCGAGCCCTTCCCGATCAGCAACCACACCGCCATCAGTAGTGTGAAGAAGAAAGAGATCGATCTGGTCAGGGCAGCCGCTCCGGATACCGCGCCGGCCCTGGCTGTTGCGTTCATACCTTCGGTGTTCAGGGTCCTCTCCACCAGATAGTATGAGAGCAGGAAGACCGGGATGTAGAGCACTTCGGTCATGAATCTCATGTAGTTATGAACCATCCCGGGGTATACGGCGACCAAAACTCCGGCTATGAGCCCCGCCCTGCCGGTAAGAAACCGGCGCCCGAGCAATGCGACTCCGGCCACAGTGATACCCCTGAGTATGCTCTGCACGACAAGGGCCGGCCAGAATCCCGGGCCGAACAGGGTGAAGATGCCGGCCAGGAAAAGAGGGTAAAGCGGAGCCCTGACTATGAACCCTTCCTGCCAATTGCCGTTCGCTATGCTCTCCGCCTGAGGATAATAGTATTTTTCATCGAACCGCAGCACAGGGTGACGGCAATAATAGGATGCCAAGAGCGAGATGACAACCGCGCCTGTCACAATGATCACAAGCCAGATGGCGAACCGATAGGAATGCGTCTTAGTTAGTTTATTCAACTCTTCACTCTGTCACCGGTTGGGCGGATCCGCTCCGAACAGACCGGTGTCGTGTTACTGGATATACCCGAGCGCCCTCAAGCGCTGTTTCTCTTCGGGGGTAAGCTCCGTGGAGCGCGCGGTTGCACCGGCCGGATCCCCTGGGAGCCACCAGACATATGCACCGGGGGCCGCTTGGGCCCGGTTGGCGTCAAAAGCCTCGGGCAGCCCCATCGCCCGGTTCGGTGTCAGGCCGAAACTCGTCCCCATCGGCAGTGCTTCCCCCACTCCTGAGTGAATCACGGACGGCATACCCGGTCCGCCGGCGATCTTCATCCGGATCGCGGCATCTTCAGGATCGATGTCGAAAAGCAAGATCTGTTGCTTGAGCGGTACCACGTCAACATGAAACCCCGTGCTGTCTTCGTTGATCTCGATCGAGACCTCTCCGCCGGCGACAAGCCGTTTAAGCTCCCTCAGGCGTCCGCCCTCACCTACGTGTACATCCACCGCATAAGCAGGGCTCTTGCCGTCACCCGTAAATCCAAGCCTCCATCCGTTCACGCGGCTTCCCGGGATCCGCCGAACAACGGTCAGCAGCGAATCTCCGACGGCCCCTGCCCTACCCCATAGATTCTCAAGTTCGCCCGGATCATTCTCGAGACTGTATAGCCGCACCAGCGATGTTGCAGGCTCCAGCATCAGTTTCCAATCGACCGATCTTATGCATCTGCTCCCCAGGGACTTTCCCAGGGTGCTCTCGCACAGATCAAGATCGACCGGGAGGATGCTGTTCGGACGGCTGCGTTCAGACCGTCCCTGCTCGATCAGGAGATCCAGGTCCCGGCCCTCGCGATGATGGTCGTCGGAAACACCGGCCAGCCCGACTATCGTGGGAACCAGATCCACCAGGGCCGCCGGAACATCTATCCTCAGCGGCTTTCGGTAACGCCCGGGGCAGTTGAAAATCAGTGGGACCCTTATTTCCTCTTCATGGGTGCTGTGACCGTGAGACCCGACACCATGTTCCCAGAATGCCTCGCCATGGTCGGCGGTTATGATAACCAGCGTTCTCTCCCTTATACCGGCATCCTCGAGAAACCCGATGAGACCGCCGATGCCGTCATCGGAGAACCGGATGCAACTGTCATACAGGATCTTCTCACGCTCTATCGCCCCCTCCGCCGGCCTGTCGCCGGCTCGGCTTCCGGTGGGGCCGGCGCCAAGGGGGTCCACACCACCCCCCTGCTGCACCATGTCGACGTACTTCACCGGAGGTCTGTAGGGCCAATGAACATCGAAGTAGTGGATCAAGGCGAAGAAAGGCTCGGGAGTGTTTCTCATAAGTTCTATCGCATCCACGGTCGTCTTGGTCGCATCACGCTTGTACTTGGCCGCAGCACTCACCTCGTCGAAACCCTTAAGAACCTCGAAACGGTCGGTAATCCCCAGCATATTGACGACCGCCAGAGTGGTGTAGCCTCCCGATCGGAGAATCTGCGGCAGCGTGACAATGCTGTCCGGCATGATCGACTCCCATCCCACCACACCGTGCTGGAACGGGTACAGCGAGGTCAGGAAACTTGAGAAAGAGGTTTTCGTCCATGGCGCCGGGGCGATAGCGGTTTCAAACAGGATACCGGTGCTTGCCAGTGAGTCTATAACCGGGGAGGTGGGGCGGTCGTACCCGTAGCAGCCCAGGTGATCAGGGCGCAGGGCATCGACAACGACAAGCACGACGTTGGGGCGGTGCGAGTCCTCGGTCGGCGAGCAAGTGAGACAGGCAATCACCAGAAACAGGCAACCCGCCGCAGTCACCGTGTAGCAAGCTCTCTTTGCTGCTTTCGACATAGCAGGACCTCCACCGTCGCCAGGAGAATAGCAGATGCATGACCGATTGGCAAGATCGGCCCGGCCGGGGCGCAGACCTGACTTGTCGATACGGGCGGGGTATGGTATGGTGAAGCCGTCGTGATGGACACACCTACAATGACAGAGATGGAAAACCCTATACGAGTAGACTCGAGGGGCTACCTGTTCGTGGGGCTGGTTTTCATCATAGCGCTTGCGCTATACGTCGCCACCTTGCCCCCATCGATTCTTCCCGGCGACAGTGGCGAGCTCATAGCCGCATCGCATACACTCAGTATCGCACACCCGCCGGGGTATCCGCTCTATCTCATGCTTGGCAAGCTTTTCGCGTCGGCCGTGGTGTGGGGTTCGGTGGCATACAGGTACAACCTCCTGTCCGCCGTCCTGGCTGCCATCACGGCTTCTCTCGTCTACCTTGTGCTCTTGGAGCTCGGTACACGCAGACTGGTGGGTCTTGGAATCGCGCTGGCCGTCGCCACCCACCAGGCTTTCTGGCTACACGCCGCCGCGACCGAGGTCTACACCCTCAACGCTTTCTTCACGGTGGTCCTTCTCTATGTGGGCGTCGTATCCAGGAGGTACGGCGAGAAATCATTCCTGCTGCTTGCATATATAGGCGGTCTTGCCCTATCACATCACCTTACCCTGGTTTACGCCCTCACGGGCGCCATGTTGTTTCCCGTCATGCTCTTCAGGATCGTCCCCCGCCCGAGAACCATCATCGGCTGTGTCTTCCTCGGGCTGCTTGGCCTTACAACCTGGCTATACATCCCGATCAGAGCCGGGCTTGCACCACCCCTCACCTGGGGCCGGACCGATACCCTGAGCGGTTTTCTGTCCCACATAACGGCTTCCAGGTACGCGTGGCGACTCAAGACCTTCGATTTCCTCGCGAGGATAGGCGATTTCCTGAGATTCTTCCGCCTGATTGCCTCAGAGTTCGGACTCCCGCTGGTCGGCTTGGCCGTGCTGGGTGTTGCCGTCACCCTTAAGAAATTATCACGGGTCGCCGGGGCTCTGGCTGTCATAGTCCTATTCGCGGTGCACTTTGCCGCCTACAACATACCGGACATCCAGGGTCATATCCTGCCCGCTCTCATCGGGATCGGCCTTCTGGCCGGAATCGGGATCGAGAGAGTGCTCGCCGGCGCCAGTAAGAAGTCCCGCACTCTCGGTGTACTGATCACCATCGCAGTCTTCGCCTTCCCGGCGGTCAACATCGCGACGCTCTCCCCCAGACAGGACGAGTGGCTTGCACACGACTATGCCCGGGCCATAGCCCAGAGCGCCCGCGCGGCCTGCGGCCCGTCACCCATCATAATCACCTCGACGGATCTCGCCGGCCTGTCGCTTGCATATCTGTCCTATGTAGAAGAACGCGATGTCATGTTCTATATACAGGGGATATCACATCCTTCGGTCATAAGAAGCGATGCACCTACCCGATCGATCGGGGAGGCCATCGACGTCGCGTCACGCAACTTCGGCCTGTCCCGGCTGTGCGTTCTTGGAGGCGTCGAAGCCGAGGTCCTCCCGGCAGGGAGTCCGATATGCGGAATGGTATCGGTGCCGGATGGGGGCGGATCCGATTGCTCTTCACCATACGATTATGTGGTGAGAGGGGTCGGCGCAGATAGCAGAGACTTCTTTTCGAGAGCGCTTTCGGCACAGTACTACCTGCACCTTGCGAGGTGGCACAACCGGAGACAGGAGTTCCCAAAGGCGGCCGAATACCTCGAGATCGCAACGGATCTTGCGCGCGGTGATGCGCAGACCTATGTGGACGCGTCGAGGCTTTATATAGAGATGGATCGGCTCGATGATGCCGAGTACTTGCTCCAGGAAGCAGTCGCTGCCGAGCCGACCCACTTCTTCGCCCATTTTGCCTTGGCCAATGTCTACCAGTTGGCCGGCCGCACGACAGATGCCTTGAAAGAGTATGAGAAAGCCCTGAGGGGCAATCCGCAACCCGCTCCCAGCCATGTCAACCTGGGTAATCTCCACCTGACGGATGGCAGGTACGGCGAGGCCGCCGAGCACTATCGGAAGGCGCTGGCCCTGGACAGCGCGAACCAGGCGGCTTTGCTCGGAATGGCCGCCGCTCTCGAATCAACCGGCCGGCCTGAGGAAGCCACCGAGTATCTCGATCGCGCGATCCTCACCGATTCGGGGCAGACCTCAGCCTTTCACGCCAAAGCCTCACTCCTGATGAAAGCAGGCAGGTACGAAGAAGTTCGGGAGACTCTGAGAACAGGTCTTAGAGCATCACCTGAGGACCCAATACTCCTCTCGGATATGGGCCTCTACTTCCTCAGGAACGATCAGCCGGATTCCGCCGTGATCTATCTTGAACCGGCCCTGGATGCCCGGCCCGAACTCCTTACCGCCCGAGGCAACCTGGCGGTCGCCTACGAACGCGCGGGCCTGATACCGCAGGCGGTCGAGCAATACCGCAAGTACGTCGAGCAGGCCCCACCCGGGCCATCCAGACAGATGGCCGAACGCGCCATCCGGGAGATCACAGGGGACACCGCGGACTGACTGCACCGGTCAACGTCGGGCATGGAAACCCGACGCTACACATACATTCGTTGTCACGGCAGTGGCAACACTACGACATCACGCGGGGCTCCTCCATACGGTTTACGAAGGCAAGGACCACAACACCCACCACGACCATCACCACCGCCGAAACGAACGACATCCTGTAGGCGAACACCTCACCTGCCCCCGACCTCATGAGAAGGTCCACGATCGGCCCGGCCATGAGGGTACCTGCTACCCCCCAACTCAGAAACATGGTAGCGCTAAAAAGCGCGAATTGCCTGCCCCGATACAGCGCCGGTATCAATCGTGAGGCATAAGAGTAGGAGGCGGCCAGAATGATAACGTCCGCCAGACCGTTCAGGAAATTGCTCGCGAATATCAACACCAGGGCCCGGGACAGCGCGAAACCTATCAGGCCCAGGGTCGCGACAGCCGCCCCTGCGAGCAGGAGCACCTCATCGGTGAAGCGCCTGGACAGCCTCCTCATAATCAACCCTCCCAAGAGTATTGCCGCGGACTGCATGTTGACTATGTAACTAAGAAGACCGCTCCCGACGTCAAAACCACCGTCCAAGACCAGGTATTGCGCCTTCATCATGGTGATACTGTTTCTACCGAAGTTGATGAGGACCAAGGCCAGAAGGAACATGAGGAACTTACGTGAGTAGGCCGGCGGGTCTGCAGGCCCCGGAGTAAGGCTATTCGCCCGGCGCCCTTCACCGCGCCCCATCCTCACCCCACCCTCCGGCACGAAGAACATAGGGATTGTGGAAACCACCATCACCCCCGATGCCACGAAGAAGAGCAGTCCCTGATCGAAACCCCACCCCTCGTAGAATCTGCCCATGCCGTCATATGCGAGACCCCCGATCCATACTCCGGCCAGACGGCCCACGGCTCCGATACTCGCCAATCTGCCCTGCACGGCGGTGCGCTCGCGCTCGGGATAAAGGTCCGATATCAGGGCGCTCCAACCCACATTGGACATCGACCAGAAGATCTCCACGACGGACATCCCCACTATGACGACGTACCCGGCAGTGTTTTGCGCCTCCGGCATCCTGTGTGCAAACCACACGAGGAACGTGCTCACGGCCGCACACATCTCACCCAGGATTATCAGAGTCCTTCGCTTCTGGCTCTTGTCGGAGATCCGCCCCCACACGAAAGTCTGGAACAGCACATTGACGATCATCGGGAAGGTCGCAAAGAAGGTGGTCTCCGTAACGCTCAGACCCAGGTAGAAACGAAGATAGATCGAGAGAAAGCTGTAGAAGAGGCCTCGCCTGAACATGGCAAGAACTTGAAAAGATGAGATCCCCACAAGGGGGTCGATCCTGGGTCGGTGCTTTGCTGCGGTCTTCGGGCTGTTCATATCGATTAATCTACCATGAGTTGAGCGCAAAACGCCAACGTGGTATAATACGATGGGCTTGCGGATACCACCCGGATGTGGCGGTAACCGTCCAATGGGCGCAACGGCGATCGAGGCGATCCGCGAGATGAGAAACCTACTCGGAGGCAGGTCGTCAGGCTATGAGGTGTAAGAAGTGCAATTCAGAGAATCCTTCCGAGGATGACGCTGTCAACACTGGCAGATGCGTCACCGCTCAAGCTATGACGTCACAAGCATGCCGCCGCAGCAGAGGGCTTGTGAATAATCCGGGCTAGCAGCCCGACCAGGAACACCCGACCTGCTCCACCCCTCCCGTCCCTCTGCCGCATAATGAATTGACAGGCCAGGCGGGGGCCGTTATAATGCCACGATCAAAGGTTTCCTGCGGTTCCGGTAGGAGACCCGAAGAGAAGTCTGTCATTCACTTGGACCATATCGGCCTTCGATTGCAAACGAATGGCCGGAAAAGGAGGCTGTAATGACGAGGAGGCAAACAACCATGCGTAATCTCATATGCTGCGCGGTAATTCTGTCGCTGGCCGCCCTGGTGGGGTGCGCCGGGAAGAAGGCGGCGGTGAAGACCAGCGATGGTGTCATCCTGCAGTACCGGATGCCCGAAGGCAAGGCCATGATGTATGAAAAGACGGAGACCTCCACACAGAGCATGAAGGTGATGGGCCAGGCCATGGACACTTCGACCAATAAGACGATGGCTTTCACGGTGGAGCCGAAGGGTCTAAAAGAGGGCAAACACAACCTCACCATAACAATCGACTCAATGGATGCCGGCATCGAGACCCCGCAGGGTAAGTTCACCGCCGACACCGAGCCCGCTGTTGGCGAGAGCTTCAACATGATGCTTTCGGTCCAGGGCAAGGAAATGGCTCTCGACGAGGCGGATGGTATTGAATACAACCTTGGGATGGCCGGCACGCGAAGCATACGGCCGGACTTCGAGGCTTTCTTCCCCGATCTTCCTGCCGAGCGTGTAAAGATCTGGGATACATGGACGACACAGGACACCATAGACGTGGCCGACAGCGGCATGGATGTCCGGGTAGTATCCGAAAATCTCAATGTGCTCGAGGGGTACGAGACGGTCAACGGGCGAGAGTGCGCCAAAGTCACCGTCGATGTCAAGGGTTCGGTGACCGGCGAAGGCATGCAGGGCGGCGCCAACCTCACCTTCGATGGTGAGATGACCGGCAAAGAGACATGGTACTTCGATTATTCCGAGGGGCTCTTCATCAAGTCGTCAGCGGACCTCTCGGTCGTGGCGACCGTTAGCGTCACCGGGCCCCAGGATATGACTATTCCGGTGAGTCAGAGCATGGAAATAACCGCGGCCCTCAAGGAGTAGCCGCCGGGCACTGAGACCCGACGCTACAGATACAATTCGTTGCCACGGGAGTGGCAACGCTACGGAGGATGGGTGCGGGGCGGGAGCTAATCGATGTAACCGAGCCTCCGGAGCAGCCGTCGTCTCAGGCCATTTGGAGGATCCGGGATTATAACCGGATGCCGCGTATCCGGACCGATCCACCGAGAGAGAACCGAATCCAGGAATGCGGCTTCAGGGGAGGTGATTGCATAGATATTGGCGAGCTCCTCCGGGTCATGCTTCAGGTCGTAGAATTCCTTCTCTATGCTGTCCGGGCCTGCATCTTTCCATATGAGTTTGGAGGCTGAAGTCCTCACGGCGTGCCGCGGCAGTCCCTCAGAGGTAAAAGGGAACGTCTCGCAAAAGGCGTACTCGATTTTCCAGGCTTCGTGGCCTGCAAGAAGCAATCCCAGATTTTCGCCTTCGACTGTTTCGGGGATATCGACATCAAGGAGGCCAAGGACGGTCGGCATGATATCGATACTTCGGGCAAGGTTGTCCGCACGGGCGTCAGGTATGACGACCGCATCACCCTGGATTACCAGGGGTATCATTATCGCCTCGTCGTAGAGGGCCCTTTCATGACCGAAGTAGCACTCGTGATCGTAAAGCACTTCCCCGTGGTCCGCGGTAAGCACAACGATTGTGTTCTCACGGAGACCCAGTGCCTCGAGCTTGTCCAGGACCCGTCCGACCTGCACATCCGCGAAGGCGACTTCGCCGTCATACCGGCCTATAAGGGCCCCTACCTCTTCTCCGGACAGAACAGATTCCCAGCCATTCACATCCGATGCCGGCCGTTGCTCACTGTGCGTGTCAAGCCTCGAGGCTTCCACGAAAACCTTCTCCTGCTCAGGCGGCGGATCGTAAGGGCGGCGCGGATGCAGCCAATGGACCCAAAGAAACAGCGGTGATTGCGTGTACGCCTCCAGCCAGGCCAGCACCGCGGCGGTGGTCGGATCCTCCTGGCGCTGATATCTTGCATGGGTCTGCTTGAGTGTGAAGTGATCATATACTCGCCAGTACAGGTCGAAGCCCTGGTCCAGGCCGCAGGAATCCAGAGCATAGCCGCTTGTGAAAGCAGATGTGAGATAACCCCGTTCCGCCAGTAACTCCGCCAGGGTCGAGAAACGGTCATCGAGGATGTCGGCGTGGTTAAGCGCCCCGTGGGTTCGTGGGTTCATGCCGGTAAAGACCGAGGCGAGCGATGGAGCGGTCTGCGCGGACTGGCAGACTACATTACCGAATCGGACACCTTTCCCTGCAAGTCTGTCTATATTGGGTGAGGTCGGCCTGGCGTAGCCATAGCAGCCGAGATGATCTTTCCGCATGCTGCTCACGGTCATAAAGATAAGGTTGGGTCCGGGCCGGCGGGGCTCACCCAGTGCGAGGTCGTCGGGCACCGCCCACAGGTCGTAGGCCTCGTTCTCCATTACCAGCCTGCAGTTGGTCCAGCCGCGCCTGAGGGCCCCGGCCAGAGGGAGGTCTCGCTCGAGCAGCATATAGCGAAAACGCTTCGCCTGAATCATATCGAGATCGGTCTCGTCGGGCTGATGCTTGCCCAGAAGATCGCCCAACTCCGCCACTGTGAGAGCCCCATCTCCTCTATAGTTCGCGGGATAGGCATCGGGCGCGAAGCCCGCCACAAACCGGCCGGTTTCCGCAGTGGCCAGGACCCTGCCCTGGGGGTCTGGTTCCATTCTGAGTGTTCGCAACACCTCAGCCACCCCGGCAGACGGTCTCATGCGCCAACGCTCCGTTGCGAGCGAGGTGATGTAGTTCGCGGGGTTCCCCCTGGCGAGCAGGAGTGCAATGCCGACAAATACGACCCAAACCCACCGTGTACGGAGCCTGAGGCTCGCCAAGCCGAGGGCTATACTCAATCCCCACGGCAGGAGCCAGGTGAGCCTGTAAAGAGTTCTGAAAGTCATCAGTCTGGCGCTCAGGGCCGCGCCCGGCGGGGTGAATACCAGAAACAGCACGGAGAAGGTCATACAGACCAGGAAGCGGGCCGCGAAACTCCTGCGCACACGAACCAGAAGACCAAAGGTCACGGCCAGACCCAGGATTGCCATGGGATAACGGGTTACCCTGAGCGGATTGCCTACATCGGCAATCTCCACCTCCCCGGCCATATAGGCAGATGGCGGCTCGTCGGGGGTGATAAGGGTCTCGCCGGGGAGGTAGACCGATGCCAGGGACGGAGCATCCCTGCTTTCGGCGTTTGTCTCCCGGAGGACTTCCACGGCGCCCTCGAGGGTTTCCTTGCCTGAAAGGAGGAACCCGCCTGATACACCAAAAGCCAACAGGATCAGGCAGAGGGCAAACACGCTCCGCCGGGTCCTTAGCCTCAGGACTTCGAGCACGGCAAAGGGGATCAGAGCCAATCCACCCCACACTATCCCCTGGGGATGTACAACGGTCGTTGCGACAAGCACAATGAACAACAGGATATAGGACCTTCGGTTGCCCGGGGGCGCGGTCTCCGATGCCTGCCTTATGAACCCCAGGCCAAGGGTCACCGCGACCGGCACCATGATAAGCGATGCCACCGACTTGTCCTGAGCTGCCCGGCAAACCAGCATCCACCCAGCACTTTGGTGCGG
This sequence comes from bacterium, assembly GCA_025774115.1. Classification (GTDB taxonomy): domain Bacteria; phylum Arandabacterota; class Arandabacteria; order Arandabacterales; family Arandabacteraceae; genus JALGWN01. The sequence continues at coordinate 1,168 of JALGWN010000052.1, read as the reverse complement.
GAAGGCGCTGGAGACGTAGTAAAGCACCTGAAAGCAGCAGGCGACGAGGGCCAACCCGACCGATTGGAAGAGCTGCCTGGCCAGTGCAAAGACAGCCAGTACTGCAAAGGGTACAAGCACAAGCGGAAGATAGATCTGATGGCAATCCACCGCATCCACCCCACTCGCCCTTGCAAAGATTGCTTCGGCAACCCACCACCCACCGAACCATGACCTTCCCGCGGCCGTCCCCCCACCCCCGAAAATCGCATCTTCCGAAGCGATAGGTCTGCCGTCGGCATAGTCGCCGATATGTGCGGTATAGTACCAATCATCACCGTCTCTGGGCGTGACTGTTGTTAGCAAGCCGACCCCGACTGCGACGCACACTAGCACCACCATGAGTGCGAGGCGGCCCTGCTCCCTGCAAGCATCGGCCCCACCCGCTTTGTGGAACTTGAGTTTGCCGGCCAGTATAAGCACAAGGGCGCCCGCATTTAGGATGGCGAGCATCCGCATGAGGTGCACCAACCGAGCGTGAAAGACGATACTCACAAACCCGGCAAGTGCCAACACCCCGGCCCCGGTGGCAAACCAAACAGCGAGCTTTTCAGCCGGCGTGGGGAGTCCTGTGGCATCGGCGCCACTCAGGTTCCACACGACGATGCCTGCGAAAAGCGTGATACTAAGGGCCGCAACGAAGAAGGCGAGCCACGGCGGGAGGTAGCCTACCGGCCCCAATAGGGACAGAACCGCCAGCAGGCCCAGGATGAGAGTGGCCCGGTACATCCTAAGACCGCTCCAATCCCCGACCGCGACTGCGGCGGGTGACCGGTTGCGGGCCATGTCGGAGGAAGGTTTTCGTCATATAAGAGCTGCCCATGTAGGAGGTACACAGCCAATTGATTACGTTGACATGATAACGCGTGAGCGTGTTGCATACAATGCCCGAATGCTCTGCCTCTCTTGGTACCGGGTGTGCATATTCACCGTGGCCGGCCAACCTCGGGCGCGGAGACCCTCAAAGAGGAAGCCTTGATACAAGGTGACATTTCTATTCTGCAGAATACATGACATTCTTATGTTGCAACTACATGCCTGACACCAATGTGTACTCCAATGTGTACTAATGTGGAAATAGGGTGCGAAGTATGGTAGAATGGTTCAAAAGGCGGGGCGCTCCCGCCTT
>JALGWN010000200.1 GCA_025774115.1 bacterium | reverse complement strand
TCCGTGCCCGACGTCGTCTTGCGTAACAATGGCAATCTCCGTAGCGTCACGACGAATGTCTGTGTCGCGTCGGGTCTCCGCGCCGGACATGCTCCTGACTAACCCAACTCGATTGACATCCCCTTTATTCTGTGGTAATAATGGATGTAATCGCAGAGCGGAGTTATCCGGCGTGTTTCCCTATCGCGTTCCGAGACGTGACCGGTGCGTTTGGGCAGTTCATATATACACATCTATATAAGTCCATATATATCCTATCGCCTTCGGGACATTCTGAATACCGGGTTAGCCTGGATTATTCACACACTTCGCCGCGAGGCGCCGGAGATGTCAGTGCTGGCAGATACGACGCCGCAGCAGAGGGCTTGTGAATAATCCGGGCTAAGGGCAGTAGCGGAGTTGGGCATGGAATGCCCCGGATGCGGCAGGACTTACTTACGGGTCGGCCGGCTTCGGCAGAACAGAATCAGAGCTCGACGGGTTCGCCCTCGACGCGCTCCTCGTCGGGTACTGTTTCCTCGAGACCGATGGCAATCAGATCTTCGTAATCGATACCCGCAGCAATCCTGCGTTCCTTAGTGGCACAGTGAGGGCAGAACCAGCTTCCGCCGATGTACTCGGCGCACATCGGACACATGTTGTCGGTACACCGGGAGCAGGCCATGCCCTTCGGTTGCCCGTGCACCTTGCACGTCATCTTTATCCCCCCACGCTCGTTGGAAGCAACGAGTAGGTTCGGTGCTTCTCGAGCAAGCTCTGTGTGTATCTTCGGCAGGGGAAAGCTCATGCTTGAGCTAAGATGTTTTATCCAAATACCCACGCGAAGCTCTGGGGGCAGTATAGACACATTGAGAAAATCTGACAAGCTTTTATTTTATCTAGCCGCATAGCACGTAACGAAGTCCCATGTAAGCGTAAAATCCGGGTGTGCGGATGTATATTCACAGGCGGGCCGATCTTGACTCCCGGGCCTTGCGGTACTACACTGAGCATCTAAGGGATCCCTTGCGGAAAGCCGGGACACTAAGTGCCAGGAGTGTTCCTGCGTATGCACGGCCAGGCCGGAGTCGAGGAGAGAATCGGTTTGAAGGTGGCGCGCCCACACCTTCGATTTCTGTGATGTGGCCCTTGTCCATGATGCGGAAGAACCCAGGAGTCTGGTCGGGCTTCTGGCCGAAGTGCTTCGGCGGATGTCGCTTAATGGGCACGCCCTGAGGCGGATAACCCGCCGAAGCCTTGGCGAAGGCGGTTAAATACAGGTACCACGGGCTTGCCCGTGGGGTATTCCATGAAATGGCTCTGCGTGGCGCCGGGGGTTACAAAGGGCTCTCGGAAGATTGGGCGAGGTATGCCTGGTACGGGGGGAGGATCCTTGATATAGAAGGTCTTCCATACCGGAAACTTGCCGCATGGCAAAGGCGAGCGATAGCCGGCCAGTATGGGGGTGATCTCCTGGAGCTCCTCAAGCGGGAGGTCCTGCTGGATCACTTCGCCCATCGCTTCACGCAGGACGATTTCGATATCCGACATGAGCGAATATACGGAGAGGAATAATCCATGCAGATTTTCGACTGGATAGCAGGAGTGCTTAAGCCCGGGACATGTAACTCCGAGGAGTTCATCTACGATGATATGGAGTCTCAATCGGGCCGGTGTCTTCCCATCATCTATCAGCCGTTTGATGTGGCCAAACGGATGCACTGGACGGACCGGGGTGCGCTATTCGATTTTCTGTGCGCAACCGAGGGCTGGGACAAAAAGATTCTTGATTTCGGGCCCGGGGATGGATGGCCCTCCCTTATCATAGCGCCCTTTGTGCGTGAAGTGGTGGGCGTGGAGGGTTCCCGCAGACGATATGATGTCTGCCGTGAGAACGCCGAGCGCCTGGGGATCAAGAACGCAAGTTTTGAATATGTGGAGGTAGGCGGCCTCTTGCCCTTTGAAGCCAATACCTTCGACGGGGCTGTGGCCGCATCATCCATCGAGCAGACACCGGATCCAAAAGCGGCCCTTAGGGAAATTCACAGGGTGCTTAAACCGGGCGGTCGCGTGAGGATCTCCTACGAGGACCTGGACCGGTACCGAAACGGGAGGGAGCAGGAGATCCACATCGAAAGCATGGATGACGAGCGGACCCAGCTAATACTCTATGACAGGCACATCGATGATGAGTATGTGATGATGTACGGGCTTGTGCTTTCGGCACCGCTGGAGGAAGCCCTTGCTATGTTCTCGGTCACGGAGGGTTCACTATCGTTTAACGCGATATCCGTTTTGCAGCTGGAAGAGGCCAGGCCTTTTATTGTCGAGGCGAGGACCTGTCGGTTGACGCACCCGTCGGGGGCGACACTCACTCGGTGGCTTGAGGAACTTGGTTTCAGCCGCGTCTTGCCGACCCATTCGGGCATACGCTTCGCGGGCCGGCTGTTTGACAGCACTCTGGGAGAAAATCACCCGCAGGACCTCAGGGGCCTCGACAAGCTGTTGCGGCCTCTGATCGGTGTCGTCGTTGACATGGCCGCTCCGGTGACCTCGAACCCGATGATTACGGCCGTGAAGTGATAGAATATCTGCGCAGCATGCGCTGTTGGTCGATAATGTAAGCTGGCGTTGGATACCGGGCCGAACCGCCGTGAGTGGTGGGTGTGCTTGCGCTAAGCCTGCCGGTTCGTCGCGACAGGAGTCACGACGCTACGGCATTCTCGTATTTTGGTTGATTTGGATGGGTGCGGCTATTGTAATATAAGAAGGTAGTAACGTTTCGAATCCGGATACCCATTGAGGAGACCTATGACAACAGGACCTGAAAACGGTCGGGAGGACCCGACCGAATCTTTCGAGGTTCTCTCACCCGGCACGGAGATATCTCAGTACCGCATCATTGAACTGATCGGCTCAGGAGGAATGGGGGATGTCTACCTGGCCGACGATACAAGGCTTAACCGCAAGGTGGCACTCAAATTCCTGCTTGCCCGTTTCGCCGCTGATGGGGACGCCAAGACGCGCTTCATGCGCGAGGCCCAGGCGGCGGCGGCCCTTAGTCATCCCAACATAATCACCATCCACGAGGTAGCGGAATATCAGAGCAGGCCTTATATGGCGATGGAATATGTGGAGGGCTCATCTCTCAAGGCTCTAATCACGGAAGGCAATATATCGATAGGAGAGGTGCTCACGATCGGGATTCAGATCGGCGAGGCCCTCCACAAGGCGCACCAGGCAGGCATCGTCCACAGGGACGTTAAGCCCCAGAACATCCTCATAGACAAAGAAGGCAGGGTAAAGATAACGGACTTCGGTCTGGCCAAGGTGCGGGGAGTGCCTCAAATCACGCAGGCCGGAACCACCTTCGGCACCCTCGCCTACATGTCCCCGGAGCAAGCCAAAGGTAAAGATGTTGACCGGCGTGCGGATATCTTCTCCTTCGGGGTCGTCCTCTACGAGATGGTAACAGGCCGGCTCCCCTTCCAGGGCGATAGTGAGGCGAGCATCATAAACGCCGTCATCAATGACATCCCCGAACCTCTGGCCAGATACAAGGCCGCTGTTCCGGAGGCCCTCGAGCGCATCATCGCCAAGGCGCTGATCAAAGATCGGGAAGAACGCTACCAGCATGCAGACGATCTGGCGGCCGATCTAAGACACGAGAAGCGGAGCATCGAGTTCGCAGAGACCAGCAAGACCTTCACTGTGCCCGGCGAGGCCCGTTCCAGGAGGCGGCTCCTTACGATCCTGATTCCGACGGGCATTGTCGCCATCCTCATTCTGCTTATCTTCATGTTCGAACCCTTCAGGTTTGAGATGGGTCCGGAGAAGGAGGCTCTGGCCGAGGAGAATACCCTTGCCGTCATGTACTTCGAGAACATGGTGGACCGGGAGGACGAAACCAGGCTTGGGGAGATCGTGGCGGACCTTCTTATCACGGACCTCTCGGGGTCCCAGTATCTCAGTGTGGTATCGAGCCAGAGGCTTTATGACGTATTGAGACTGCTCGGGAAAGAGGGCGGCGGGCGGGTGGATCGGAGCGTGGCCACCGAAGTGGCGCGTGAGGCGCAGGCCAGGTGGATGCTCATGGGAAGCATCCTACAGGTCGAGCCCCGGATCATCCTGACGGTGCAACTTGCTGAGGTGGAAAGCGGCAATGTGCTGATGTCCCACCGCGTGACCGGAGACGAGGACGAGACCGTGTTTTCGATTGTGGACAGTCTCACCGTGGTGATAAAGCAGAATCTGGAGCTCCCGGCCCAGGCGCAGGCCGAAGACGATCCACCGATTGCCGATCTAACCACCCAATCGCCTGAGGCGTATGCCTACCTGATCGAGGGTGTGGATTACGCGCGAAAGCTGTATAACGAAGAGGCAAAGAGGAGCTTCCGGAAGGCCCTGGAGCACGACTCGACATATGCGATGGTCTACTACAGGCTGGCCTCATTCGAGACAGGTCCGGAGCAGAAAGATCTGATTGATAAAGCGGTACGCTACTCGGAGCACGCAAGTGATAAGGAAAGGCTCTACATAACCAGCCTCGCCGCTATCGTCGATGGTGAGTATGACCGGGCTATCTCGGATCTGGAGAAGGTGGTCGAACGCTATCCGGAGGAAAAGGAGGCCTTGAGCCTTCTCGGGGCCTATTACCGGCAGATCTACTCCGACCCCGGCAAGACCGTCGAGTATCTCAGGAGGGTCGTCGAGATAGACCCCCTCTACAAACAGGCCTACAACATAATGACGTATGCCTACGGGGAGCTCGGTGAGTTTGAGAAGGCGATCTGGGCCATCAACAAATACATCTCACTCGCTCCCGACGAGCCCAATCCCCACGACACCAAGGGGGACCTCTACGCATCGAACGGCCTGCCGGATGAGGCAATCGATTCCTACCGGGCGGCCCTGGAGATAAAACCGGATTTCAACTACTCGCTCGGTAAGCTCGGGCATATGTACATCTTCAAAGGGGAATTTGCCCGGGCTGAAAGCTGCTACAAAGCGCTTTCCGCCAGCCCGCTCGAGGATTGGCGGTCAGGTGGCCGAACCGCGCTGGCGCTGATCCCGGTTTACAGAGGTCGGTTCGCCGATGCTCTTCAGGTGTTGGATACCGGGATCGCGGCTGACATGATGGAGCAGTATGAAGGTACGGGCCTTGCAGCCAAACAAATGCTGAAGGCCGTGATACTGGCGGAGCTCGAAAGGTACGACCAGGCCATCACCGACGCGGAGGCGGGCATGGAAGTACAGCGAAGGGCGATGCCAGTGGACCTCACATATAACCGCCATTTGTATATCTACTTCCTCGCCCTTGCCGGGCGGACAGCCGATGCCGAGCGTGTGCTCGATGAGGTCGAGGAAGAGATGGGTGACACCTATCCCCGCAGGCTGAACTTTCTGGTCTCACTGGGGTTTTTCGAGTTGGGGAGAGGTAACTTCGTAGAGGCCGCGGAGCACTTCGAGAAGATTGTCAATGAATTCGGATTGGCGGGCTTCACCATCCGCTATGCACTTGCCGGCGCCTACCTGCAATCCGGTAGACTCGGTGAGGCTGTCGAGGAGCTCGAGGCCCTC
>JALGWN010000199.1 GCA_025774115.1 bacterium | reverse complement strand
TGACCGAATCCGGGAATCACCTGGCCCGAGTTCAGGGTATCCCATACGAACTTCTTCATCTCTTCTTCGTTGGGGATCTTGCCGCCCATCTTGTCCATCACACGCTGGATCCAGCGCAGTACTTCCTGATTAGCAAGACCGTGAAGCGGGCCGGCCAGGCCGTTCATCAGCCCGGACACGGCATAGTACATATCGGAGAGGGCACTGGCGATCACGTGCCCGGTATGAGCACTGACGTTCCCGCTCTCATGATCACTGTGCAGAATGAAGTAGAGTCTTGCTACGTCATCGTAAGGCTTGTCGATACCCATCATGTGAGCGAAGTTTGCACCCATGTCCAGATTGGGATCCGCATCGATGATGTTCCCGTCCTTGTACTTCCACCGGTAGATGAACGCCGCGATCTGGGGGAGCTTTGCCCAAAGGTTGAGGGCATCCTCCAACGTAGGCTCCCAGTAGTCCATCTTGCTGATGCCTTCATTGTATGCCTTGACGAAGGCGGATTCCTTCTGCATCGCCACGATGGCCGCAGAGAACATGGCCATGGGATGGGAATCCTTGGGGAGCGCCTTGAGCATATCAAAGACATATGACGGAGTCTTTGAGCGCTTCTTGAACTCTGCGACGAGCTCGAGCGTTTCTTCTTCTGTAGGAAAATCACCTGTCAGGAGAAGCCACACCAGACCCTCGACATAGGGCATCTCCGCACCCTCGGGTTTCGGGAGCGCAGCAAGGGTTTCCGGAATAGTATGACCACGGAAGCGAATACCCTCAAGGGGGTCAAGGTATGAGATGTCGGTAACCAGACACTTCACCCCACGGACACCGCCGATCGCCTGAGCAATTGTCACGTCGGAGATCTTGGTATCGCCATGCTCTTTGAGGAGCTTGGTGGTTCGTGGACGCCACGCGTCAATCTTCTCCTTCAACTTCGACTTGAGCTTCATAGCACCTCCTCAATTCTTCGGTTTCCCTGGTCAACGTTGAAACGTGCCCTGTCTCCGGCCGTGTCTCAAGTCACCACAACCAGCGAAGGACACATGCGTATAGCCTATCTTGTTTCTCACATTTTGCCCCTAAAGTCAAGGGCTTTCTAGGGGTGGAAAACCTGGAAAGGTAACGCATCGGGTTACCTCTACCGGCGGTATCCACCCGGACCTGTGTCAGGTCAGGAGATCGTCGGACCGAATCAGGTATAGGCCCAAGGCTGCCAGCTCCCGCATCTTCTTCTCGAGACTGCCGGGCGGTTGGTCCAGTCCCCTGGTCGCATCTTCGATCACGCAGGTCTCGAAACCCAGATGCAGAGCGTCCTTGGCCGAATAGTACACACAGAAATCCTGAGCGAGCCCGGTGAGATACACCTTCAGGATGCCGAGACCCTTGAGGTAGGAATCCAGACCGGTCGGCGTGCGGCGATCGTTCTCGAAGAAAGTCGAGTAGGAGTCAACCCCCTTGTGCCAACCTTTCCGTACGATGAGTACGATGGGCTTGATATCGAGGTCCCGATGGAACTCGGCGCCCGCGGTGCCGGGCACGCAATGATCGGGCCAGAGTATCTGCTCCTCACCCATCAGTTGGATGGTATCGAAAGGTTGTCTGCCCGAGTGCGTCGAAGCGAAGGAGATGTGGCCTATAGGGTGCCAGTCCTGACTCGCAACCACCACTTCGAAACGGCCCATCAGCCCGTTTATGACGGGCACGACTTCGTCGCCCCTGGGCACGGGCAGGCTCCCGCCCGGACAGAAATCATTCTGTACATCCGTGACTATGAGCACGCTTTTGCCGCCGACCTTGTTCATGGCTCTCTGCCCTTACTCCGCTACCGGTCACTGCCGGCACCGCCACGTCATGCATAAGGGATTATCTAAAGGCCTTGATATACTGACGATAGCTCGCATTGAGGATGAGCATGGGAAGGAGGTAGCGGGCGCGCTTGCCCAGCCCGAACATCCGCCTCACCGCTCGAAGATGTCCCGTCTGGGAACCGCCATCTGGGAGGAGGTCGGCTTCTTACCCTTGTAGAACCTCTTGAGCCGCCCGGTCCGAAAATCATCCAGCAGTCTGTTCCAGACACCTTCGGCTTCCCCGATGGCAACACAGTCTGCGTGCTCGATGGCTTCCAGGGGGACCGCCGAGGGGTGTATGCCGCCTAAGACCACTTTCGCACCGAGTTCCCGAAATCTTCCGGATATCTCATAGGCCCGCGGTGCCGAGGCGGTAAGACAGGTGATCGCCACCAGGTCGGGGACCCGTCGGAAATCCACGTGGTGGAGATTCTCATCCACAAGCTCGATCTCGTGTTCAAGGGGTGTGAGTCGAGCAAGTATACCGAGGGCCAGAGGCGGGACTTGGAAGGCCCTCCCGCTTATGCCTATCGCCCTTTTCTTACCTCTGCCGGGGGCGACAAGAAGGATTTTCAACCCGGGCTCCTAGCTCTTGACGTTCTCTCTTCTTGAGACCATGCTAAGCCAAGCATAAACCCAAGTCAAGGAACTCAGTCCGGCCCGGGTCATTCACAAACCTCGTCACGAGGCGGCGGAGATGTCGGTGATGGCAAGGAAGAAGAGTGAGCCGACCCGGGGGCGGGCGGTATCAACGAATGTAGCCAAGCGATTTCAACTTCTCAACCTGCTGCGGGGACAGTTTCGGCGCCCTCACACGGAACCTCGACCTCAACATCCTGAGATCGTAGTCCAGTTCGAAGAGTTTCGCGCGCAGTCGCCTGAAGACCTCATCGTTCTCGCCGGCAACGTCCCGCAGCTCGCCGGGATCGGAGGCAAGATCGAAGAGAAAGGTGTCCCCGGCAATCTGATCGTTGGTGACCTTCCAATCGCCGCTTATCAAGGTCTGCTGCTTACCCCATCGTCCGGTCTCGCTTAAGACAAACTCCCTGGCGCTCTCCGGCCCGCCACCCAGGAGGTTCACGGCATCATGCTCGTAGCCCTCGGGCACATCGAGGCCCGATGCGGCGACTACGGTAGGCATGAAGTCAAGGAGGCTCACCTTCTCATCCACGCTGCGGCCTCCACCCTTTCCGGGGAGCCTGATCATGAAGGGCACATGTACGAGCTCCTGATAAACATTCTTGGTGTGACCGATCCAGTCGTCCCCACGCTCCACGAAAGCCTCGCCGTGATCGGCGGCAACAACGATGGCAAGGTCCTCATAGATACCGATGTCCTTGAGGTGCCGCAAGAGTCGTCCTATGTGCTCGTCGGTGAACCGGATCTCGGAGTCGTAAAGCGCATTGAGGTAGCGCCGGTCTTCGGCGGTCATATGTCGAGCCGCCTCCCTCAGGTCGGCAATGGGCTGACCACTATAGAGATCGCCGTCATAGTCGGGAAAGAAGTCGTACTGCTCGTGAAGGATGTAATCGCAATGAGGATCGAAGTAATGTAGAAAGAGGAAAAACTTCTCCTCCTTGTGGGCGTTCACGAAGGCGATGCCTTGGTCGGTGACGGAGGGGGACGAGATATGCCCGTGCCCCTGAGCGTTTTCCTCATCGAAGGAGTCAAAACCCTGATCGAACCCAAGCTCGGCGGAGACGAATATATGGGAAATCACACCAGCGGTCGCATAACCGCTGTTCCGGAATATCTCCGCCATGCACAGCACCTTGTTGTCCAGCACGACGGCCTCGGCGTCATAGCCGAGAACACGGGGAAACTGGCCGGTAAACATACTGGCAATGGCCGGTGTGGTCCATGGGGCCGGCGATATGGCATTCCGAAAAAGGACACACTCCTTCGACAAGGCATCGATATTGGGAGATGTCTTCCTCTCATACCCGTAGCAGCCGAGATGATCGGCTCTGACGGTGTCTATTATTATGAGAATCACACTGGAAGCATCACGAGCGGAGGCGGCTCCTGAATGGAGGCCGCATACAGCGAGCATGGAGATGACGATAAGGCCCGCGACGGTCTGTATGGTGAGTCGTCCCGGTCCTCTCGCAAGGGTCATGCTATGCCTTCGCGGCGAAAAACCCACAGATCAACCCCCAGGTTCATGGTCTCTTGCCCCCGAGTGCACTCAATAGCAAATATAACGGGCCGCAGCCGCCCGGCAAAGCCGTTTCTCCGGAGTATCGCCACAGGGATCCGACCGCCGTCGCTATGGGAACGGCAACGCTGCAAACAATGAGCGCTGCGGAAAAGGTCCCGCCGTAGCTCCGGAGGTGCCTCTTTATGATTATCATCACTCCCGTGACGACGAACCCGAGCAGTCTATCTGGTGAGGATTACTTTCTTTCGGATAGCATTGTCGGCCGTAGAGACCGAGATGAAATAGACTCCGGGAGCCACCTTGCGGTCCGCCTGGTCCATAAGGTCCCAGGTCGAGGTCTCGCCCTGCGTCGATCCCAGATGCTTCACGAGCCTGCCGCGAACGTCATAGATCTCGATTGTGCTCCCGGCCGAGCGGCCCGAGAAGGCTATGTTGAGATGGGTAACGGCGGGGTTCGGATACAGTGAAACCACGGCGGCAACCGGAGGCGGTTCTACGCCGGAGGTCTTGCCGAACCAAGTGACAATCCTCGAAAGGAGCAGTTCGCGGTCCGCCTGAGTCGATATGGCCTCAAAACCGAAAGAGAGGTAAACGATCTTGGATGTGCCGGAATCGTATCTTATGCCGCCATGCTTCAGGGGATCGCCGACATAGTCGAAGATCACGTTGGCGGGTCCGATGGAGTCTATGACATCCGGATAGTCCTGATTATCGGCTCCGTCACCGCCCTCAATACTCAGTGTAAGCCCGTCGGTTATGGGGTCACCGCTTCTTCCCGAGACCTGCCAGAGAAGCGAACTAGACGTAATCCACGAAGCATGAAGATAGGTCTGGTAGAAGTCCACAGCTTCGGGTGAATACTCCTCACCGTTTACGTAATTCAGGGCGTACCCGATGTCCTGGCCCGTGATGAAGAGGTCTCCCCCCGTATCGAGATAAGTACCTATAAGGTCCTGGTCGTAAGTATCAAGAGTAGGAAAGTAGCTACCCGTGAACCAAATCACGAACTCGGTCTTGCTCAGGTCGGAGATCGACGGCTTGGCAATGCTCCGGTCCCAGTGCCCCCAGAGAACCTCAAGCGAATCCAGTGCACCGGCATAGTAGGTTTCAAGGCCCAACCCACCGTCATCGTCGACGAGGAGGGCACAGACACCGGAGACGGCAAAAAACCTGAGGCTTCGGGCGAACGAGGGATCACGCCTGGATGTCAGGGTGACCGTACATTGGCCGGTGCCGGGCTCATAGCCGGATACCAGGTTGACCTCGATCGTGCAGGAACTGTCGCTTTCCAGCACAACCGCATTCCCGACCTGAGAAGCGCCGGAGACCGTGTACCCGGCCGACCAGTCGGCAGGCATGTCGGAGATCATGTCCAGGTCGAAGGTGTCCACTCCGGTACCCAGGTTGGTGAACGTACCCGGAAACTCAGCGCCGTGACCCGGAAGTACAACCCGGCCCCGCTCGGCCGCCCAATAGCGGCCCCAGGCCGGCGGGCGAGGTTTCGTGGACACAGCCTGGATAATGGACCTGTCCGCATCATCCTGGCAGAACACCAGGGTGCTTATGTAATTCGCATCCCATTCAGGGTCAATCTCGAAAGCGAAATCAAAATACAGGGTCTCACCCTGCGACATCGTAAAGAGCGTACCCGCATGATCGGGAAGGAAACGTCTGAAGACATTGTGGAAAAGGTGCAAACCGTTCGGCGCATCATAGTGAATGCTGTCTTCCATCACAGCCGCCCTAAGGACGACCGAATCGGCGCCCATAGCCTGCTCTGCGATGATCTCGACGCCGACAAAGCAGGAGTCGCCTACCAGGGAATCCGACGCTACCAGTTTGAGCGGGCTTGTCACCGCAAGTGCCGCGTCCAAGGCCTCCTTCACTTTCGTGATGAAACACGTTCTTCCGACAAAAGCACCGTCAATCAGCGTGGACGGAATCGAGGTAAGGGAGTAGTAGTCATTGCGTTCATGGTACTCGGACGGATTGGCCATGTAGAACGGGTCAAACTCCCAGGGTATGTCGCCGTGATACCTCAGAGTAACGACACTTGGATGTCCGTACTCGACAAGCAGCGAATCCAAACTTGGATTCAGGCAGCTGGCTCAACCACAGCCAACGTTCATAGTCTGCTCGAGGAGCACCACACGGCCGCCGGCGGCAATGGTGCCCGGCACGGCCATGAGGACTGCGACTATGAGGATCAGCCATCCAAACTTGCGCATTCTTGCAACCTTTCACCGCAAATAGCACAAAGCGGAACGACCATGCGTCCCGCTCGATTATTATGGTACCACGAATGCCCCCCGAAGTCAAGCAGAACAAGCCTGTGGGGG
>JALGWN010000198.1 GCA_025774115.1 bacterium | reverse complement strand
TTGCCTCAGGAGAGGCGCCGGACCTCCTGGAAGTGGGTTCGACGTGGCTGCCCAAGTTTGAAGACCAGGATGCGGTGGTGGAGATAACTCGGGAGACCGAGGACCTCGTGCCGGGTCTCATGATGTGGGATATGGCCACCTTCGAGGGTGGAAGATACGGGATCCCCTGGCTTATAGGGAGCAGGGTGCTTTTTTATAACCGCGAACTTTTCCGGCGAAACGGGTTGCCGACCGATCGGCCTCCGGCCGTCTGGACCGAACTTCGGGATGCGGCCCGGACCATCCACCGGCCCGACTACGGCATCTACGGCTTCGGTATGAACGCCGGTGAAAGGTATGTGCTCTACAAGAAATTCATGCCTTTTGCATGGGGCAACGGCGGCAGCATCCTGAGCGACGACTATGGGACGTGTCTTCTGGATTCACCCGAGAACCTGGAGGCACTCGAGTTCTATCTTTCGCTTAAACCCTACTCGGTCCTCGAGCGGCAAGACATGATAGACGAGATGTTCAAGCAGGGCAGAATCGGTATGATGATCTCCGGCGGCTGGAACCTGGAGCGGATCCCGGAGGATGCCCCCGATCTTGATTTCGATGTGGCCCTTATTCCACGGCCGGACGGGGACGGGTTTCATGCTTCCTTTGCGGGTGCGGAAATCCTTGTCTTTCCCCGGGGCGCGCGGCTTGCGCCGGCCATGAAGCTGGCGCGTTTCCTGGTTGGGACCGAGCGGGCCCTCAAGATCTCGAGCCGCACAAAGGGTGTCCAGCCGGCCTCCAGGGAAGCCTTAGGGCATCCCTACTACGACAAGCACCCCATGGAGCGGCTCCTGCTCGAACAATGCAAAACCTCGATCTCACCTCCCCCTGTGCCTGGATGGGTTGAAATTGAGGAGGTAATCAATACCAGGCTTGAAGAATGCCTCTACGACAAGATCTCTGCCTCCGAAGCTCTCGGGTTGATGCAGGGTGAGGTGGATGCGATAATCCGGGAATGAAACCTTCCACTCAGCGCGCGCTCTTCCTTGTGCCCTGGATCGTGTCCTTTGCCCTCTTCTCCACCTATCCCATCCTTTTCTCGCTGGGTGTGAGTTTCGCCGAGTACAATCCTTTCAAGGGGGGCTTTACAGGCTTCGTCGGGCTCGACAACTATAGGACCATCTTCGCAGACGGACTCTTCTGGCGGTCCTGCCTGAACACCATCCTCTTCGTCGTGGGGACCGTACCCCCGACGGCCGTGCTTTCGCTGCTGCTGGCACTTCTCATCGAAAGGACGGGAAGGCTCAAAGGTATATTGAGGACGGGTTACTTTATACCCTCGGTCGTATCGCTCGCAGTCATCTCGCTGGTGTTTAAATACGTTTACTCCAAACAAGGTCTCCTCAACCTGGTGGCCGGGCTCTTCGGTGGGAGCGGCAAAGCGTGGCTGCTTGATCCCAACCTCGCGCTTCCCTCGATCATGGCCATGGATGTCTGGGCCAGCATCGGCTATTATGCAATCTTCTATCTTGCAGCGCTTCAGACCGTCCCACGTGAGCTGTACGACGCTGCACGAGTGGATGGCGCGGGGAGGATCGCAATCTTCAGGGAGGTCACCCTGCCCTGGATTCGTCCCGTCGTGATCTTCGTCGTGGTCGTTAACACCATCCGGGCTTTCCAGGTCTTTGTCGAGGTTGTGATCATGACACGGGGCGGGCCTATGGGAAGCACCATGACACTTGTCTACTATATGTATGAGAAAGCCTTTCACAGGGTTGATATAGGTGCGGCGAGCGCGGTCGCCTTTGTCGTGTTTGTACTCATAATGTTCTTTGCACTCATCCAGACAAGGCTCCTGAGAGAGGTCCGGGCGTCGGTAGGGTAGGTATCATATGAACACATCGAGAGTGGTGGCGCTTGTCATGCTGGTCGTCCTCGCTGTTAACCTCGCGCCGCTTGCTGTGATGGTATCACTTGCCATAAAAGGGGAGGGGACGGTCCTTAGAGGGCTGGGCGATCTCATTCCCAGCCGGCCGACCCTGGATAACTTCACCGAGATCATGAGCAAGGGCCCCTTCGCACGCTACTTCCTCAATAGCACCGTGGTGGTGACTTTCGTTGTGGTGGGAAACCTCATGCTGGCCTCGATGGCCGCATATGCGATTGCACGGACGAGGACCCGGCATGCCAATGTTATGCTGGCGCTTCTCATATCCACGATGATGATCCCGAAGCACATAATGATGATCCCGCTTTTCACACTGCTCCTCAGGATGGGCCTGGTGGATACCTACTACGCCCTCATACTTCCGTTTCTGGTGGATGCCTTCAATGTGTTCTTCCTGCACCAGTACATAAAGGCGATTCCGGTGGAACTGGAGGAAGCCGCCTTCATAGACGGCGCCGGCGTATTCACCGCCTTCAGCCGTGTGGTTTTTCCGGCCTTAAAGCCCGCCCTTGTGGTCGTGGCCACCAATACGTTTCTCATAAACTGGAACTCGTTTCTCCTGCCCTTTGTGCTCACCAATACCGATGCGGCAAGGACCCTGCCTGTGGGGCTCGCCATATTCTCACAGGGGGAGCACAGTGTGGATTGGGGGCTCTTGATGGCAGGCTCCACGCTGGCGGCTATTCCCACTATCGTTGCGTTTGCCTTCTTCCAGAGACACATCGTACGTGGTATAACCGAAGGAGCCATTAGAGGCTGAACAGGCCGGCTTGGTAGAGAGGTGTAACACGACTGACTACGTAGCGTTGCCGCTCCCGTGGCAACGAATGGTCTGTGTAGCGGCGGGTCTCTGTGCCCGACGTTGGCCGTTGCACCGCAATACCCCCTGTGGGAGGATCTGACCCAAGATGAGCAAGTCTTTTATCGCCTGCGGCATCATGTCGGGCACGTCACGGGACGGGATCGATGTCGCCATCGTCAAGATAGACGGGAAGTTCCCCAAAAACAGGATAGATCTCATTCACTCGGAGTCCTTCGACTATCCTCCCGGGCTTAAACAGCTCCTTATGTCATCGGCTGAGAAGCTCACTGCCGAAGAGGTTGTGGGGCTTGATTTCCGGCTCGGGAGAATCTTCGGCGAAAGCGCGGCCAAGGCCATAGGGAACGCGGGGCTTCGTCCGGGCAAGGTTGACGCCGTTGGCTCTCACGGCCAGACACTGCTTCATTTCCCCCAGGGCCGGGACCTCGGCGGGGAGACCGTACGCTCGACCCTCCAGGTCGGTTCGGGGGCTGTGATCGCTCAGACCGCGGGTATAACGACGGTCTCGGATTTCAGGTCGGCGGATATCGCGGTCGGCGGCGAGGGAGCGCCGCTTGTTCCGGTCTATGACTATGTCGTGCTTCGATCATCCAAACATTCACGGGTCGCGCTCAATATCGGCGGCATCGCCAACCTCACGGCCATACCCCAAAAAGCCGCTATCGGCGATATCGTGGCTTTCGACACGGGTCCCGGTAACTGCATGATCGACACAGCGGTGCGGCTTAAGGCCGGCGGTGAGATGAGATTCGACAGGAACGGAGCACTGGCGCGCCTCGGAGATATCGACGAAGCATGCGTACGCGACGTTGGCGCGCATCCCTACTTCAGTCGAAGGCCCCCGAAGACAACCGGGTGGGAGGAGTTCGGGGAGGCATACACCTCTGATCTTGTCGAATCTATGCTGGAGCGGGGGAGGTCGCTTAAGGATATTGTGCGAACGCTCACAGAGATCACAAGTAAGACTATAAGCGATGCAATAGAGAACTTCGTCAAGCCCAAGATGAATGTGGATGAGATCATAGTAACCGGGGGAGGCAGCCACAACTCTATGCTTATGGGCTCGCTCAGGCGGAGACTTCCCGACACCGCGATCGATACCGGCGAGGCTTATGGTGTCTCCTCCGACTTGAAGGAAGCCTGCGCCTTCGCCTATCTCGCCTACCTGTGCTTCAAAGGTATTCCGGCGAATATCGTCTCCCAGGCCGCCGGCCTCGACCCTGCGATCCTCGGCGCCATCCACCCCATCTAAACTGCGGTGTCAGACATGCATAATTGCATATCCGGCCGGATATGCAATTATGCATGTCTGACACCGGGGTCCACGGTCTCTGTAGCATCGAGTCTTCACCCCCAAGGGCCTTTACTTCCTTATTGACTCTGCCGGAGTGCTCTGCTATCTTCCTCTGGAGCGGGGTCGTGGTGCAGCTTGGTTAGCACACTGGCCTGTCAAGCCAGAGGTCGCGGGTTCGAGTCCCGTCGGCCCCGCCACTGAATCTCACACCTGGATTTCTGTACTCTTCCCTTTGAATACCGACGCGTCAGTGCTATAATAGTCGCGAAGGAGGTGCGAGAGCATGGGACGCATGATACTGGCATGTGCAGCAGTGATTCTTGTCTTCGCTTCGGTATCCGTAGCAAGGA
>JALGWN010000197.1 GCA_025774115.1 bacterium | reverse complement strand
GGATTCTACACCATAGAGTACCGTCCCTCCAGCTCTTTCCACGGCACGGGTTAGCGTGAGATTGGCCCTGAGGACCGACGCCCCCCTGGAAAGAACCACGCGATCCCTGGGTATCTCGCAATCTTCCATGTCCGCCGTCGCCGCGGACACCTCCTGCGGGTCTATCGCTACAAATGCGCTGTCCACCGCGCGGTTGATGGCCGCGACGTCCGGCGCGGGCGGGGGTGAGAAAAAATCGACGATATCGGTCCTGAAGACGTACCCGGCGGTCCCCAGCGCGCTCCTTCCGCTAGGGCGGCCGGCGCGTGTAAAATCGCGTCGGACCGGCACCTACCGCATCCTGTTCTTAGCTCGGATTCTGAGCGATCTCTTCTATCTTCAAGAACACATAAAGCACTTGATCGGGAAACTTGGGATCCCTTACCACAACAACATCGAGAAAACTTTCCAGAACAACCAGGCTCAGGGGTTCCTGACCCGGATTGTCAATAGTCACAAGGATATCCGGGATCACCCGGCTGAACACGCCACTATAGGTCTTGCCCGACCGCACTTCGTCATGAGGAATCCACGGATCCACAGACACATAGTTCATCCTGATCTGGGTTACTTCAGTGCTGCCGAACATCCTGCCCGTGGAACCGACGTCCTTGGTCTTGCCCCACCATGGCTCCTCAGGGTCCAGGCCCAGGCTGTCGGCTATTTCCGCGGTGAACACGAACAGGAACTCGTCATGAAGCGCCTCTTCATAAGATTCCAGGTCCTTATCCGCGTAGGAAACAGCCAGCCAGTTGAGAAGATGGTCGGGCGTATCCCTGCTTATGGGGCCGTCGCCGTTACCATTCGTGTCGGCGGTAGGTGAACAACCCAGCCCCACCAACACCATTATCCATAGTCCAAGAACCACCCACATCCACGATTTCATCTCTCCTACCCCCTCAAGTCGTTGCACGGATTTCGCCTTTACCCAAGCCCCAGGTACCGTCTATCCCGGTAGAGTCCGAGGCCTCCGTTCTAAAATCTTCCCACTCGTAGATATACCAGAGTTTATCTGAAGGGTCCTGTTTGATTCGGAAGTTGGCGGCCCCCCGGAAATTCGACCAACCCTGATCTCCCAAAATATCGAATCTGTACTCATGCACCACGGCATATGTGGTGTCGGTATCCTCTATGACCGTGCCCTCGGAGAGTTCAAGCAAGGCAAGGAAGTACCTCCCGAACAGCCGGTCCCCTACCTGTACTTCAACATCCACGTCCCAATCATCAAAAACACCCTGACCGTAGATACTCTCAAGCGTAAGGACATCGTCCGGATCGGGCACGAAGGTGAAATCCTCCGTAAACAGGTCGGGGTAATTCGTGTGCGGGGCCTCCACCATCACGGTGACCAGATTGGATATCACCACCGCCGGTTCCTGGGGCTGTATGTAAACCGATCCCCCGCTGCCCTCTCCGGGCTCCTCGCTGTCCCTGGGCTCGAATACGCCACACGAGGCCACGAGCACCAAACCCGCCACGAGTAGCCGCATCAACAGCCCCGGCTTCCTCCGGTTAGAACGCATGGGACGCCTCGAGCTCGATATTCCTGTAATTCTTGAATGCCTTGTTGACATTCGAGCCCTCTCTGAGATTCTGATCGAACTTGAGCGAGATCTTGGTCCGCTCACCAATTGTACAGCTGAAGTTTATCCTTCCACTAATGTCGGAAGTTGCGATCTCGTAGTCGAGATATTTCTGCCCTTCGTCGTAGCCCCAATTCCGCTGAGTGCGGTAGGTCTGCTTGGCTGTGACACTCACCCCCTTAAGGGGTGTGTACCTGCAGATCAGACTCATAGTATGGGTTTCCTTCTCGGATGATCTTGCATAGAGCCTCTTTCCGCCTTCTTCCGAGTAGTTGCCCTGGTCCTGGAACTGGTAGCCATGATTGACATTCATATTGATTTTCGAGGCGAGCGGCACCTTGAACCGAGTGGTCACGTTTGAGTTCCTGACAAGCGTATTGTTGGATTCGTTATAGTCATAGAAGGAATAGACCGCCGAGATGTCATACTTCTGGCTGACCGTGATATCATAGTAGGTCGTGAGATCATAGTCCCCTGAGAGCCTGTACTTGCGGTTTGTCCGGTTATTGGCCGAGCGCTCCTCTCCGATGTAGATCGTCTTATCCTCGGAAAACTCGCCGGCGAGCCTGGTCTTCACATTTTCCCAGGGTTCATGACTGAGGCTCGAGCTTATCCGGCGGTTCAAGCGATCCCGGTCCTTGGGGTTCTCGTCCGTGTTGTCATAGAACACCGAAACAAGGTCCACGAGCGCAGTGAGATTCATGTCCGTCTTCCGCCCGAGGCCCTGGCTGAGCTTGAGACTCAATGACTTATGGGTGTCATGGCCCGTATCAGGTGTGTCATACTCGCGTCTGGTGATCTCTCTGGCCCCTCCAAGGTTGACCGTCGCCCCCCTCCAGGGGAGCACCTTGGCGCTCCCTTTGAGACTGGAGCTGCTGATGGCGTTGTCCCGGTTGCTCTGTAAGCGGAACTTCGCCTGAGATTCGCGGAAGTTGACCGACAGGCTCCAGGTCGCCCACTTCACAAGATCGAAGGAGGTGCTCACACCGGCCCTTCTGGACGTCTTGTTCTCGGTCTCCTGATCCTTCCGGGTGGGATCCGGGTTCTGCTTCTTGTTGTCGGTCTGGGAGGCGTCCATGCTTATCTTTATCCCGGGCAGCATATCGTACTTCACGGAGAGGCTGAGATCCTGTGAGAATGTCCTGTCCTTCGAGGTGAAGACCGACGTGCCGCTCGAGTCCACCTGGGAATCAAGCAGGAGGCGCTTGGCATTATAGCTCACCGAGGCTTTGAGATCCTCCACCGGCGAATAACTCAGCGAGGTCGCGATATCCTGCTGGGAACCCTTGTTACTGACCGAGGCATAGGAATTCTGTGTGGTGCCCGCACTCGTGCCGAGGCGGAAGCTCAGCACCGACGTGAGCTGCTTATCGAAATCCGCCGACACCGAAACATTCTGTCTCCTTCTCCGCTCGGCGGGCTCCGCGCGCTTCAGATTGTAACGATACCCCGCCACCGTCGAGTTGTATCTCAAGGAGAATCCGATATCCTCGCTGAGCTGATACTTGAGGCTTGCGCTTGTGCCATCATTGGAATCCGATCTGTTGAGCGTGGTGTTTTCCTGCGTGTGCAAGGTCGCTCCCAGATTGAACCTCAGCTTGGAAGATACCCGCCTGTTTACGTTTATCTTGGTATCCCAGCTGGTGACGTCTTTTCGCCTGTCGATCTTGAGCTGGATGTCGGGTCTGGTGTTGAGGAGCCAGGAGGCCCAGGTATCAGGAAGGCTGTCGCCGGCGGCCCGCCGTCCTCTCCCACTCCTGCCCGGCCCTTCCCCCTCCTCATCGTCCTCGTATTCCTCCTCGCGATCGTCGGTTCCGAGGCTGTCCCCCGGCGCCGTATCGAGGCTATCGGCAGGCTGTGCGACGACGGCCGCCGCGAGAAGAAGCATGAAAACCACCAGAATTGAAGAGCCCACCGGCCACCACCTCACCCTACAACGCTCTTGATGGCATTGGATAGAAATGCGAATTCCTCGAGTGATAGATCTTCCGGTCTATTATCAAGTCCCACGCCTGATATGCGGCCGAGCTCGCCCATGTGCTTTGGCGTCAGCCCCGGTATCTGCCTGAGGCTACGTTTCAGGGTCTTTCGCCTCTGCCCGAATGCCGCTCTTATAGTCTGAAAGAAAAGCCCCTCGTCTCTCACGTCAAGGGTAGGGTGCTCATGCACCCTCAATCGGACGACGGCTGACCGCACATCAGGGCGTGGGAAAAAACTTGTCGGTTTTATGGTAAACAGTATTTCGGGTTTGAATCTGTATTGGATACAAATGGACAGCGATGAGTAATCCTTGGAACCCGGGGCGGAGACCATCCGCCTGGCAAACTCCTCCTGGACGGTAATCACAGCCTCCGGGAAATGAGCTCTGTCATCGACTATTTTCATGATGATGGCACTGGTTATGTAAAAGGGCAGGTTGCCCACAAGTCTCCAGCGCCCGACCGGGTAGCGGGATACGATCTGCGCGGTGTCCACCTTGAGAATATTCGCGTTGACCACATCCACGTTGCCCGCATCCCCGGTCAAGTCACCGAGTATGCCGGCAAACCGCCCGTCTATCTCCACGGCTACCACCTGCTTGGCCCGGGCCGCAAGCCGCTGGGTGAGAGCCCCCAGACCCGGCCCGATCTCGAACACCCCATCATCCCGATCGAGATCGAGGGCATCGACGATCTTGTCCGCTATGTTGTCGTCGATGAGGATATGCTGCCCAAGACCCTTCTTGAGGAACACACCATGGTGCTTAAGCAGGGCCATCTGAGAGAGCGTCACACCGATAAGAAAAAGCGGAAGAGCCGTAACCATGCTCTCCCACGCGGGCAATGACAATACTCTGGATGTGGCTGCTTGCCAGAGGTCCATGTCCCCACCTTGGATGTTGAACCAAACAGACCTTCTAAAGTCTGACCTCTAACAAGCTGTCTTCGGCATCACCTACCTTTCTCCAACACTTTGAAGTATAGCATACCGATTTTGACATGTCAAGCATGATCGGGGCTTATTGGGGCTCCGGGCCAGGGGCGACCGATGCCCGAGACCAATGGATTCAGGGTCCGGGTGCCGGGGCTTGACGGACGGGGCATCAGTTCTTAGTATCCCGGTGGAGG
>JALGWN010000051.1 GCA_025774115.1 bacterium | reverse complement strand
TACGATATAGGCCAGATAAGATTCAAGACCGAGGAAGCAGCCCGTCCGGATGCCGAGATTTCAGTGGACTACCAGTATGTGCCTTTCCTCGCCCTGGCTCAGCAGTCGCTGGTGGGCACCCAGGGCATGTACAAGTTCTCCGACAGGTCACACATAGGTTCGCTGTGGCTCTTCCAGAGCAAGAAATCGCCTGAGGAGCGCCCACGTCTCGGGCAGGAACCTTCACAGATAGTGATGGGAGACGTGAACGCCAGTTTCCAGTTCAATCCCTCGGTCATGACGACAATGATCAACGCCCTGCCCTTCGTCAGCTCGGAGAGCGAGTCGCGTCTCACCATGACGGGGGAGGTCGGTATCAGCTTTCCCAATCCCAACACCAAAGGGGAAGTCTATATAGACGACATGGAGGGGGTGCAGGACCTCAGATCTTTCTCCGTGATGAGAGAGGCCTGGGTTCCCGCGAGTGCCCCGACGGGTTTAAGGTGGCAGGACAGCAGGAGAATCAACTGGTATGTCAAGGATAGGGAGGTCAGGGAAGAGGACCTTTTCCCCAAGGCCGAGTCCAGGCCGGGTGAATCATACATACCCGTCATGGAGATCAAGTACAAGGAACCCATGTATGAGGACGAAGGGTTCGATACTTCGAATGAATGGACCGGACTTATGAGATTGATCTCTAAGACCGGTACGGACTACTCGGAGCTTCGCTTCTTCGAGATCTGGTTGAGGCAGAAACAGGGTGACGGGGGCATCCTAAACGTCGATCTGGGGGCTGTGAGCGAGAACTTCTACAGGCCGGGGGAGGGGGCCGTCCTCCATACCGAGGACACCGATCAGGATGGGGAGCTCAGCCAGACGGAGAACACGGGTCTTGATGGGGTGTTTACGGAAGACTCGACACCGGAGAATCCGGACGATCCATATGACAATTGGGGTTACAGCGAGGGCAATTACTCGAAGATAAACGGAACGGAGCGAAACCCCAGGATAGTCCCCGACACCGAGGACCTGGATGATGACGGCAATCTCGACACGGATAACGTCCACTTCCGGCTGTCTTTCGATCTTGCCGATACCACCTATATAGCCAACCGGTCGGATGAATGGACCCTTTACAGGGTGCCTCTCGTGGACGCCGATACGCTGGGAGGCTCACCCAGCTGGCGTTCGATAAGGTATATGAGGTTCTTCTTCACCGAAACCGATACCCAGTCGATCTACCAGGTCGCCTACATGCAGATAGCGGGCACTAGCTGGCTCGAGGAGGGTATCCGTGTAAAGGAAGACATGATCGATGCCGATCCTCCCGCGGAGGAGACTTTCGATATCTCGGCCAAGAACACTAGGGACGACCCCGACTATGTTCCGCCTTACGATCCGGGGAAGGACCCCCAGGGTTACAGGAAGAGGGAACAATCGCTTGTAATGATGCTGAGGAACCTTGCCCCGGGGCATTCCGGATCGGTCTACAAGATCCTCTCGGGCCGGGCGTCCAACTACACCCTCTATCAAACCCTGGCCTTCTATGTTCATGGCGATGCCCAGACCGCCGACGAGAATCTTCATATGTTCGTAAGGTTCGGCTCGGACAGTCTCAACTTCTATGAATATGCCGTCAGGATCGAGAGTGGATGGAGGGCTATCAAGATACCACTGGAGGAGATTACGAACCTTAAGATCGACGAGCCGGATACCGTGATGCTGTACGATACGGAGAAACAGGTCTTTTTCAGGCGGACGGAAACGAGCGATGGTTGGATCGCCGCCTATGGGTCGCCCTCGATTACCAGGGTCTCCAGAGTGGGTGTGGGTGTGGTGAACAGCGGGGAGGTCCCCACGAGCGGAGCGGGTGTGGAGGTTTGGTTTGACGATCTGCGCCTCACCGATGTCAGGAGAGAATCGGGATTTGCCGGGAGGTTAAGCGTGGGCGCATCTTTCGCCGATGTGGCCACGGTCAACCTGGATTATGAAAGATCAGACACGGAGTTCCAGACTCTGACCTCGAAGAGATCGGGGAGCGATGACACGCGCTACTCCATTTCGGTATCTACCTCGCTGGAGAAGTTGCTGCCCATCGCGAGCTATTCCCTGCCGTGTTCTTACAGGTACCACAAGAGCACCTCGCTGCCTACGCTTAAGAGCCAGTCGGACATAGCCTTGAAATCCGACCAGCGGGAAGAAGAGCAGAGATCGTCGGTGGACGATTTCTACAGGCTCTCCATCTCGAAGACCCGCAAGTCCAAGAACATCCTGATGAAACTTACGGTGGATGCCGTGTCCGCCGGCGCTTCATACTCTAGAAAGCGGGGCATATCCCCTGTGTTGGCGGATACCTCCAGCGGCTATTCGGGGAATATCGCGTATAAGCTGTCGCCGTGGTGGAAGAAAAGCCTCCGCGTGTTCAGGGGCTACTCGGTATCCTTCATGCCTGATAACGTGAGTTACACGGTCACCGGGTCTACCAAGAACGTTAAGACGATCGACAGGCGACTCGGAGTGGTGAAGCAGGATCGATACAGCAGGAATATCAAGGGCAATTTCAGCGTCACCTATACTCCGCTTTCGGGGCCTATGCTCAAGACCGACTACAGGCTCACCATGGCGCGGGATATGGATACCAACAAGAAGGTTCCCATCATCGAGAGTATCGGGCGTGGGAGGGAGCTCAAGCGTTCGCAAAGTGCGGGTATCCAGATCACGCCTTCCTTCGGCAGGTGGATGAAGCCCACATTCAGCTATGACGTCGACTACGACGAGAACTCAGACCCTTCGGTCCGAAGTGCGGGCGAGCCCCGTAGTATTCGCAGGGCATCGATGTCGGCAAAATCCCTGGTGGATGTGATGCTGGCGCCGTCGGGCGCGGTCACCATGCCGGCCCCGAGCGACACCGTCGGGCTGCCCGTCCATAAGCTTATTCTCTCCAAGATCCCCGACGTGACCATGAGCTATGTAATCAACCGAGTCGGCAAGTATCAGAAGGTACTGAACCGGCCCGACTTTGCATTCCAGTTCGGATTGGACACAAAGGTGGATGAAGACATAATCTACCGAGGTTCCTCGGGAGCCGCCCAGAAGACCGACGAGCACACCCGTAGCCGTGGCTTCATAGTGTCCTCGGACTTCAAGCCCGTGAAACACCTTAGTATGGAAGCCAGATTCAAGACGGACAAGTCGAAACGTGAATACGCCGGAGCAACCAGTTTCAATGCCAGTACGACCTGGCCGGATGTGACAGGCAATATCTCCGGGCTGGGTAACCTGGGTTTTCTTGAGGGCACCTTGAAGAGCACCTCTTTCGCCTTCGGTTACAAGGGCTCGCAAACGGAGAAGGGTACGGGCTCTGAGGTCAACACCCGCACCAGCAAGTCCGAATGGTTGCCCCTGGTCTGATGGGATGCTACCTGGAGCAGCGGTCTGAGGACCACCTTCAATCTCAGACACTCACGCAGTGAGACTGAGAAATTCACCGGTACCGGGACCAGGAAGAACTCCAGTGCCACCTCAGTGAATCTTTCTCTGAGCCACTCCTTCAGCGCCCCGCAGGGTATGTACATACCCTTGGCCGGACGTACGCTCAAGTTCGAGAGCAATCTCACCCTCAATCTCGATATCACCTATGAGATGAGGCTGGACAAGACACCCACGGCCGGCAACAGGATCGACACCGATGAGCGCAAGCTCGGTATCACTCCCAGGGCGAGCTACAGCTTCAGCAAGAACATAACCGGTTCGGCCAATGCGAGGTTCGAGCAGAGGTCGGACCGCAAGCTCGGGCAAACCTGGCGTACAATCGGTCTAAATGCCTCCGTGCTGATCCGGTTTTAGCCCGGATTATTCACAAGCCCTCTGCTGCGGCGTCGTACTTGTGACGTCATAGCTCAAGCGGTGACGCATCTGCCGGCGCTGGCGGCGTCATCCTTGCTCGCCGATCCTCTGCGTATCTTTCAAATACGCGTCCGGTCGGCTCACTCGTCTTCCTTGCCATCACTGGTATCTCCATCACCTCGCGACGAAGTTTGTGAATAATCCGGGCTCTGGAGTTTTCCCTTGCTTTTGACTCCCATCTGTTGTAATTTGGTCCCGAGTGGGCATGGCCCACTCTTACACTATCTATTGCTTTAGGGGCTGATATCCTTGCGGAGACAGCAGTTGTTGGAGCGGGCCAGGAGTGCTGTTTTGCCAGTATTGGCGAATCTTGGCTATGAGCTCGTGGAGATCGGTCTGGTTGTCTCGCATGGAAGAAGGACCCTGCGGGTTTATATCCATCGTAGGGGCGGTGTCACCCTGGACGGTTGCGCAAAGGTCAGCAAGGCGCTAGGACCGCTCCTGGATGACGAAGGTCTGTTTCCGGGGAGGTACTACTTGGAGGTGTCCTCGCCCGGAGCGGAGAGAAAGCTCAGGACCCGGGATGACTTCAGGGTTTTCGTGGGGAGTAAGGTCAGGATAAGGACAAGGCCAATAGAGGGAAAACAGAGGAACATTGAGGGTTTGATAGAGGATTTTTCCGGCGATGTTGTGACTGTCAGACAGGAGGAAGGCACCTCTGTACCGGTTCCGTTAGAGGATATCTCCGGTGCCAACGTCTGTCTATAAAAGAGGATTTGAGACATGGACTTGAGTTTCGAAATCATTCAGGCGCTCAAGACTATAGCGCGTTCCAAAGAGGTCGAGGAGAGTCTCATTATTGAAACCCTCGAAGCCGGGCTGATAAGCGCTGCAAGGAAGAAGTTCGGTGCAGAGAGCAATATAGAGGTAGATATAAACCAGGAAGAGAGCAGGCTCAACGTATATTGCTGCAAAGAGGTGGTTGGGGAGGTTGAAGATCCGCAGACTCAGATGACTTTGGAGGATGCCCGGGAGATCGATCCGTCCGCAGAGGTGGGTCAGGAGCTCAAGATGGAGATCCCGCTCGCGGCCTTCGGCAGAAACGCCATTCAGGCCGCGAAACAAGTGGTGATCCAGAGAGTCAGGGAAGCCGAGAGAGACAAGGTGTTCCGGGAATACCAGGACAGGATCGGGGAGGTCGTGAACGGCAATGTTCAGCAGATAGAGCGCGGCAATCTCATAATCAGTCTGGGGAGAACGGAAGCGCTCTTACCCCAGCGTGAGCAGATTCCCAGGGAACAGTTCAGGCAGATCAATTCCATCAGAGCCTTGATCATAGATGTCAGCAAGAGCTCAAAAGGGCCGCAGGTTATACTTTCCAGGAGTCACCCGGATTTCCTAAGGAGGCTCTTCGACATGGAGGTGCCGGAGATCAAGGACGGTGCCGTGGAGATAAAAGCGGTGGCCCGTGAGCCTGGTGGAAGGTCTAAGGTCGCCGTGCATTCTCATGATGACAAGATAGATGCGGTCGGTGCGTGTGTAGGAATGAAAGGATCGCGCGTGCAGACGGTGGTCAGGGAGCTTAACGGAGAGCGTATCGATATTGTCCTTTGGGGTGATGATCCAATAGCCTTTGTCACCCGTGCTTTGAGCCCCGCAAAGGTGGTCCACGTGGAGCTCGACGAACCCGACGGGAAAGTCACTGTCGTCGTTGCCGACGACCAGCTCTCGCTTGCTATTGGGAAGGGGGGGCAGAACGCCAGATTGGCCGCCAAACTCACGGGTTTTAAGATCGATCTTATAAATGAATCACAATATTCCGAGAGGCTCGAATTCCAGAAGTTGGCGAGGTTTCCCGTATCGGAGATTTTGGGCATCAGCGAGAAGTTGCGAGGCAGCCTGGCAGCGGCAGGCTATGAGACGGCGGATGAGCTCAGCCGGGCCGGCATCCTGCATCTTGTTGAGATCGAGGGTATCGGGGAGAAGACCGCCGTCAAGGTTATAGGAGCCGCCAAGGCGAAAATCGGTGAGTTGAGGAAGCAATTCGAGGCCGATCGGGCAGCTGCTGAAGAAAATCTTGAGATGGCGCTTGAGGAGTTCGAGGAAGAGCCGGAAGAGGAATCCGAGGAGGCGGCTGCAGAGGAACCTGAGACACCGGAAGAGGTCGAGGAGGAAGATGGGGAAGTAGAGGAGTCTGAGGAAGAGCCGGAAGAGGAATCCGAGGAGGCGTCTGAGGTCAAGACGCAGCCGGGCGAAAATGGCGGGCTCCAAGAAGTGGAACCGCCCGAAGTCGAAGAGGGTCCGGCCGGATCGGGAGGACCTGAAAAAGAGGTGGATGCGTGAAGACGGGACACATCCCGACGAGGACGTGTGTGGGCTGCCGGAAGACGAGACCGAAGAGTGAGATGATAAGGTTCACGGCCGATGGGGTTGATTCCGGTGATCGTCATAAGGAGGGGCGGGGGATGTATCTTTGTCCGAATGCCGTGTGTATAGAGAAGATTCTTATGAGGACGGACATAAAGAAGCGACTGGGGCCATTGGCTTATGCTAGGGTCGTGCAGGGCCTTGAAACCGTGACGACCAAGGAAAACTGTCTTGACGGATCGAGCCTCGGACGTGTTATATGTGATGAGTGTCACGGAGGTGGTGCCTTTGGCTAGAAAGAGAGTCTATCAGGTAGCGCGCGAGCTGAATCTCTCCAGTGAAGCTCTTCTTGAGATGCTTAGAGGTATGGCGATCACGGTTAAGAGTCACATGAGCGCCATAGATGACAAGACCGCGGACGCCCTCGGCCAGAAGCTCAAGGAAGAGAAGGAAGCTGTTAAGAGAGACGTAGCGCGCAAGAAGCGAATAGTCGAAGAAAGCAAAGCCAAAGCAAAGCCCAAGCCCAAACAGAAGGTCGTCCAGCCTCCTCGGAAACCGGGTATGAAGAGAAGGGCTGACGAAAAATCGGTAAGAGAGTCGGTCAGGAAGACCCTTGCAGACATAGAAGGCGCGAAGAGGCCTCGCAGACGGAAGAGGAGAATGAGGCCCGAGGAAGAGGCTAGCACAGAGGAGGCCAAACGGATCAAGGTAACCGAGTTCGTGTCGGTTGGCGAACTTGCAGCATCCATGGACATCAAGCCTTCCGACGTGATTTCCTGCTGTATGAAGTTGGGGGTCATGGTCACGGTCAACCAGAGGCTCGATGCCGATACGATTGAAGCCATAGCAGATGACTTCGACTTCAGTGTGGAGTTTGTGAAGGAATACGGATCCGAATTGGCTCAAGAAGAGGAAGCCAAGTCCGAACCGAGACATCCGGTCGTCACGATCATGGGTCATGTGGACCATGGCAAGACCTCGCTGCTGGATTTCTTCAGAAGAAGCAACATAGTGGCGGGGGAGTCGGGTGGGATCACTCAGCACATCGGGGCTTATGAAGTCGAGGCGACGGGGGGCAAAGTTACTTTTCTCGACACACCCGGCCACGAGGCCTTCACAGCGATGAGAGCGAGGGGGGCGCAGGCCACCGATATCGTGATCCTGGTGGTTGCCGCCGACGAGAAGGTCATGCCCCAGACGGTGGAAGCGATCGACCATGCCAAGGCGGCCGAAGTTCCGATTATTGTAGCGATAAACAAGATAGATCTTCCTAATTCAAACGTGGAGAGGATCAAGCAGGACCTTGCGCAGCACGGGCTGACCCCGGACGATTGGGGAGGCGATATCCTTATGGTCCCGGTGTCGGCCAAGACCGGCGACGGGGTCGATCACCTTCTGGAGATGATTCTCCTTCAGGCCGAAGAGCTCAATCTGGAGGCGCCCAGGACAGGCAAGGGTGTGGGTGTGGTGATCGAGTCCAGGGTCGAGCAGGGCCGTGGCATTGTGGTGACTGTGCTTACACAGAAAGGCGAGCTTTCGATAGGCGACCCTTTCGTTGCCGGTGTCCGCAACGGCAGGGTAAGGGCCATGTTCAACGAGCGACGGAAGAATGTGGATGTCGCTCATCCCTCATCACCAGTGGAGATATTGGGATGTCAGGGGATTCCCCAGGCCGGTGATTCTTTCATGGTTGCCGGTGACGAGAGAGAGGCAAAGGAAGTCGCCCTCAAGAGACAGGTGCTCCAGCGCGAACGGGGATTGAGAAAGATCGGCCATATCAGCCTGCAAGATCTCTACGACAAGATACAGTCCGGAGAAGTCAAAGAACTCAACGTTATCGCTAAGGGTGACGTGGATGGATCGGTGGAGGCCTTGAGCGATGTTCTGACCGGATTGGGTACCGAAGAGGTCTCACTCAAGATAATCCACAGAGGAGTGGGTTCGGTCAATGAATCGGACATTCTGCTGGCTGCAGCCTCCGATGCCATAGTGATCAGCTTCCACGTGAGTGTCCTGCCGAAAGCGAAAGAGGTGGCGAAGCGAGAGAATGTGGATGTCCGGACCTACAACGTGATATACGAGGTCAGCAAGGACATCCAATCTGCCATGCAGGGACTCCTCGGCCCTGTGATTGAAGAACGGATCGTCGGCAAGGCCGAGGTCAGGCAGGTCTTCAGCGTCAGCAAGGTGGGCACAATAGCCGGGTCTTTTGTGACCGAAGGCACGGTGATCAGGAACGCCTCTGCGCGGGTCGTCAGGGAGGGTGAGATGGTCCAGGAGGGTAAGATCTCTTCTTTGAAGAGGTTTAAGGACGATGCGAGAGAAGTGTCGCAGGGATATGAGTGCGGCATAGGGATCGAGGAGTTCTCCGAATTCCGCGAGGGCGATGTCCTGGAGGTTTTTGTCCAGGAAGAGGTGAAACGGGCGTAGGGTAACGGTTTGCTTGTCGGCACTTGTACGGTCAGTTTTCATATCCCCGGCAGCGGTTCCCTCAAGTCCAAGAGACTGGTTCTGAAGAGTCTCAAGGACAGGATACGGCACAAGTTCAACGTCTCGGTCGCCGAGGTCGACCATTTTGACCTGTGGCAGCGATCGACCATTGCCGTGGCTGTTGTGTCCAGGGATGGGCGGTTCGCCGACCGGGTTATTGCGAAGGTGCTTGACCTGATCGAGTTGGAAGCCGACATTAATGTAATAGATATACATACCGATCTGAGGTGAAAACGGATTGGAGAGCAGGAGACTCGCCAGGCTCGGAAATCAGATCCAGGAAGAGATCAGCGATATAATCATGCGGAAGGTCAGAGATCCCCGATTGCGATTCATATCCGTTACAAGGGCGAAGGTATCTGCCGACCTGAGTTACGCCAGCGTGTACTTCAGCGTGATCGGTGACGAAGGCGATACCAAGGGAACGATGACATGCCTGGAGCATGCAGCCAGCTTCATAAGATTGGAATTGGGTAGGAGGCTACACGTTAAACATATACCGGAGATTAGATTCTACTATGACGATTCCTCGGTGAGAGGCGCTCGCATCGAAAGCATACTCAAAGACCTGAAGGAAGGTGATGATGGAGAAGACCTACCAAGCGATAGTTGACGTCATTAGGAACGGCAAGTCCTTTCTCATAGCCTCCCACATAGATCCGGATGGCGACGCGGTAGGTTGCCAACTTGCTATGTTGTCTGTTTTGAAACGATTAGGAAAGTCTGCTAAAGTGGTATCTGAAGAATCCATCCCTGAAACCTTCACCTTTCTGGAGGGTAGTCGCGATGTTATAACCGGTGAAACGCCGGCCGCCGAAGTGGCGGTGATAGTGGATGTGGCCGCGCTCGACCGGCTTGGCTGTGTCGAGAAGCTGGCTCGTGAGTGCCCGGTCGTAGTCAATATCGACCACCATGCCTCAAATACCTACTTCGGTCATCACAATCTGGTCGAGACCGGCGCAGGGGCTTGCGGTGAAACCATACACCGGCTTATCCGGGCTTTGGGCCTGGACCCCACCAGGGACGAGGCTGAGGCTCTTTACGTTGCCATCTTGAGTGACACAGGCTGTTTCCGGTTTCCTACCACAACCGGTGACACGTTGAGGGCTGCCGCCGATCTGCTTGACACCGGGGTGAGAGCCTACCACGCGGCTTCAGAGATCTTCTGGAAGAAGTCCTCAAGAGGCTTGAAACTTTTGAGCGATGCCCTCTCCACGATTGAGGTGACAAATGGCGGCCGCGTTGCCACCATGGAGATAACCAAACACATGTATGATGAGACTGGAGCGACATCGCGGGAAACTGAAGGCTTCACCAACTACCCCAGATCGATCTGCGATGTATTGGTCGGCGTCCTCATCAGAGAGACCGGAGAAGGGTTTTTCAGAGTGAGCCTACGGTCCCGGGAAGGCTATCCGATCTCCGATGTCGCCAGGTTTTTCGGCGGAGGCGGCCATCCGACGGCGGCCGGCTTCAGAATCCGTGGAGATCGGGACGAGGTCAAGGCCAGAATCCGGGATGCCATAGGGACCGCACTGCTGAAGCCGGATTCAACCTCCGCATCTTAATCGTATGAACGGGATAATCATCCTCGACAAGCCCGCAGGAATGACCTCTCATGATGTCGTCGATGCCGTGCGGGCGGTTGTGGCAGATGTCAAGGTGGGGCATGCCGGTACTCTCGACCCCCATGCCACCGGCATCTTGATCCTTCTCCTGGGTAAGGCCACGAAGGTCTCCCGGTTTCTGATGGGACTCGAGAAGGAGTATGTTTTCACCCTGCAGCTCGGCCTGGATACGGATACGCTTGACCGATGGGGAAAAACGGTTAGTATCGTCGAGGTCGCGGAGAAGAGCGAACGGGAGATAATTGAAGCGGCCGCCAAGCTGACAGGACGTTATGAACAGGCGGCCCCGGCGATCTCTGCTCTTAAGCACCGCGGCGAGCCGCTCTATCGGCTTGCCAGACGTGGAGAGGAGGTTCCAAGGAAGGTGCGCTTTGTGGATATCAAACGGTTTGATATTCTGGATGTCTGCCATCCGTTCATCACGGCGCGCGTGGTGTGCTCTTCGGGTACCTACGTTAGGTCGTTGGCCAGGGATGTGGGCGGACTCCTGGACACGGTGGCTTCGGTTTTCTGTTTGAGGCGAACCCGGATCGGGACATTCGGGCTTGACGAGGCTGTCTCCCTGGATTCGTTGGTGAGAAGTGAGGGGGAACCGGAGGGGTTTGTGTTGCCTCTCTCTGAGGCCCTCAGGCACTTGCCGCGGGTCCGCATTGGGAAACAGGGTGCTGAAGGCCTGAGATTGGGAAGGCAGCCGCGCATGGAGGACCTGTGCGCCTCGGATCTGGGTTTCGACGGCGACTACGCGGTGTTGGTGGACAAGAACGGCCGGGTCGCGGCTATTGCCAGAAGGACCGATGAGTCCGGCTGCGGCCTGGTGACCGAACGGGTGCTGTGAAGGAAATGTCGATGAGGGTGATCAAAGATGTCTCGAGAATCCGGGCTCGCAAGGAGTCGGTTGTCACAATAGGCTCCTTCGACGGTGTACATCTGGGGCACCGGAAGATCCTGAAAGAGGTGCTCCTGCTGGCCCGCGGCCTGTCGGTAACAGGTGTGGTCGTGACCTTCGATCCCCATCCCATGGCGATACTTCACCCAAAGGAGGCCCCGTGCCTTCTGACCACTGCTTCAGAGAAGGTAAGCCTTATGCGCGATATCGGCGTGGGAAAAGCGATCATAGTGCAATTCACCCCTAAACTCGCGAAACGTTCGGCCGAATGGTTTGTGAGAGATCTTCTCATCGAGCGGCTCAATATGCGACGGCTTGTGATAGGTTACGATTTTCGCTTCGGAGTGGGCCGGGAAGGAGATGCTCCCTATTTGGAACGCCTGGGCGAGAAACTTGGATTTGGGGTTGATATTGTGCCTCCGGTGAATTACCTTAATCATCCTGTAAGCTCGACGCGCGTGAGGACGGCCCTTGTGAGGGGTGATGTCGTGTCTGCAGCGAATATGCTGGGTCGGCCTTACCGGTTTGCCGGCACGGTGGTGAGGGGGGAGGGAAGGGGGCGAAGGCTCGATTTTCCGACGGCGAATCTTGAAATCGGGGACTCTGCGAAGATTCTGCCGGCCAACGGGGTGTATGCCGTCAGGGTGGATATTGGCCGAAAGCAGGCGCCGGGCGCTCTTTATATCGGCACCAAGCCCACCTTCGGGGGCAAGGTTCGTAGTGTTGAAGTCCATATAATGGACGTCAAGGGGGCCCTTTACGGCAGGAGGGTGGGAGTGGTTTTCGTCCAAAGACTTCGGGATGATGTGGCTTTCCCCGGTCCCGAGGCGTTGCGGGATGCGATCGGGAAGGATGTGGCGAAGGCCACGAGGTTATTGTCAACTTAGGTATTGATTTATGCACAAAAAACGTCTAACTAATATAGTAACTGGAGGGGGTGAACTTTAGGTGCCACTAGAAAAAGGTAAGAAACAGGAAATCATCGAGAAATTCCGAGTACATGAAAAAGACTCCGGTTCCCCAGAAGTTCAAATCGCTCTGCTTACTGAGCGGATACGCGATCTGACGGGTCATTTTCAGGTCCACAAGAAGGATTTCCATTCCAGAAGAGGCCTGTTGAAACTTGTCGGGCAGCGTAGAAGGCTTCTGGACTACCTCAAGTCCAGGAAGATTGAGAAGTACCGGAAGATAGTCAAGGAACTCGGATTGCGTAAGTAGAACCTACCAAGGAAGAGAAATGATAATTGAAGAGAGTTTAGAAATCGGTGGACGGACACTGTCCATAGAGGTGGGAAGAGTAGCCAGGCAGGCCGACGGGGCCGTCCTGGTTCGTTATGGCGATACCATGGTGTTGGTAACCAGCTGTATCTCGGAAGAGCCGCGCGAAGGGGCGACTTTCCTTCCCCTGCTGGTCGATTACCGCGAGAAATACTATGCTGCCGGCAAGATCCCCGGCGGATTCTTCAAGCGAGAGGGACGGCCCAGCGAGAAGGAAATACTGAGTGCCAGGATGATAGATAGACCCATTCGGTCGCTCTTTCCGGAAGGATTCAGCCATGAAGTGCAGGTGGTCGCCACGGTCCTCTCGTCCGATCAGGAAAACGATTCCGATATGCTGGCGATGATAGGTGCCTCTGCCAGCCTCGGTCTGGCCGGAGCCCCCTTCGGCGGGCCCATCGGCGCGGTACGCATCGGACGTAAAGACGGTGAGCTGATCGTCAACCCGACCTTCAAGGACCGGGATGAGGGTGATATAGATCTGGTAGCAGTGGCTGCCGGGGATCAGTTGGTCATGATCGAAGGCGGTATGAAGGAAGTTAGTCGGGAAGATGTGATGAAGTGTCTGGATCTGGCTGAGCAGGTGGTACCTCAGATCATAGACCTCCAGCACCGGATCATCGAGCGTTGTGGCGCCGAGAAGATGGAGTTCACCCCGCGGGTGCCCAAGCCGGAGATCCTCGAAGAGGTGAAGCGCCGGTACGGGGCACGCATAATAGAGGTCAATCGGGCCAGTGATAAGGACAAGAGGCGGGCGGATCTGGGAATCATCAAGAAAGAGGCACTCGAAGCTCTTGCTGAAACGTTCCCGGAAAGCGAGCTGGATATCGCCGACTCACTCCATGACATAGAGCGTCATGAGGTGAGGCGAATGATATCTGAGAGTGGTAGGCGGGTTGACGGTAGAGGAATACGTGACCTCAGACAGATAAGCTGTGAGGTCGGAATTCTTCCCAGGACGCACGGTTCGGCTCTTTTCACCAGGGGCCAGACCCAGTCGCTCACCGTCACCACCCTGGGAACGGCGATAGATGAACAGCGCGTCGACGACCTTGAAGGCGAGACATCCAAGAGCTACATGCTTCACTATAACTTCCCGCCGTTCAGTGTCGGTGAGATAAGACCGATCAGAGGCCCCGCGCGGAGAGAGATAGGCCACGGGGCGCTGGCGGAGAGATCGATTCAGCCTGTGATTCCGGAATCGGAAAAGTTTCCTTATACGATCAGGTTGGTTTCCGACATCCTTGAATCCAACGGGTCCTCCTCTATGGCTACCGTCTGTGCCGGGTCGCTTGCCCTTATGGATGCGGGCGTCCCTGTGAAGGCTCAGGTAGCGGGGATTGCCATGGGCCTGGTGAAGGATGGTGACAACTATCATATCCTTACAGACA
Source organism: bacterium (assembly GCA_025774115.1). Taxonomy (GTDB): domain Bacteria; phylum Arandabacterota; class Arandabacteria; order Arandabacterales; family Arandabacteraceae; genus JALGWN01. The sequence goes on along the minus strand of JALGWN010000051.1, from coordinate 6,184 downwards.
TACTGGGAGTGGAAGACCATCTTGGGGACATGGATTTGAAAGTCGCCGGGACCAAGAACGGCTACACCGGCATTCAGATGGATCTCAAGATACCCGGGATACCTCGCGACGTCCTGGTCCGGGCGATGGAGCAGGCGGATGAGGCTCGAGCCAAGATTCATGAGACCATGGACAGCGCCCTGGCGGAGCCGAGGGCGGAGATATCCAGTTATGCGCCGAGGATTGTAGCCATAAGGGTAGACCGGGAGAAGATCAGGGAGATCATCGGCCCCGGAGGAAAGACGATCCGCAAGATCATTGAAGAGACCGGTGCGGTCATCGATATAGAAGATACCGGTGAGGTCAAGATCGATGATCAACGCTCTTGTTGAGGATCCGGAGGTGGGTAGAGCCTACGACGGTACCATCAAGAAGATCGTCGATTTCGGCGCGTTCGTTGAGATTCTGCCGGGGAAAGAGGGTCTGCTTCACATCTCCGAGATAGAGCACAGGCGCATCCAGAGTGTCAGGGATGTCCTGAGCGAAGGCGACAAGGTGACGGTGAAGGTGATCGGGCTGGAAAGGGACGGCAAGATACGTCTAAGCCGGAAGGCGCTCCTGGACCGCGACGCACCTCCTAAATGAGTTTCGCCTATAGAAGAGATGTCCTCGAAGACGGGATCCGCGTTGTAAGCGAGTCCAACAGTGACGCACGATCTCTGGCCCTCGGGTTCTGGGTGGGTGTGGGTTCGAGCTGTGAACCCCGGAACCTGAGCGGTGTTTCCCACTTCATCGAACACATTCTCTTCAAAGGGACCCGCAAGCGTTCGGCGTTCGATATAGCCAATGCCCTCGAATCTGTGGGAGGCACGATCGATGCATTCGCCGGGAGAGAGAGCACGGCGTTCATCTGCCGATGCCTCCCGGAGCAATTGGGCAGGTCGGTCGATGTAGTCGGCGATATGCTCTGCAACCCGGCCATGAGGCGGGATGCGATAGAGCTCGAGAAGCGAGTCATCATTGAGGAGATACGAAACTACGAAGACTCGCCCGAAGAGGTTGTTCACGAGCTCATAGCCCGGTCTGTCTGGGGCGATAATCCTCTGGCCAAACCGATTCTGGGTACAATGGATTCGGTCGGGGGATTCAGCAGGAAGACGGTCCTGCCCTATTTCAGGGATCACTATGTCTCCGGTAACATAATCGTTGCAGCGAGCGGGCATGTCGATCACGACAAGCTGTTACGGCATGTCGACCGGATGCTTAAGGTCCCGGAGCGGCAAAGCCCCCCGGATGCTCAGCTATACGAGGATTCGCTCCCGAGGATTTACAGTAATAAGCGAAAGGTCTCCCAGTGCTATATCTGCATGGGTATCGAGGGACCTTCATATATGGAAGACCGACGGTTCGCGTCGTTACTGCTGGGGATGGTCTTCGGCGGAGGTATGACATCGCGGCTCTTCCAGGAGGTGCGGGAGAAGCGCGGGCTTGCCTATTCCGTGTATTGTTCTGCCGACTTCTATCTCAAGAGCGGCATGTTCATCATATTTCTTGCAGTCGATCCCAAGAAGGCCAGGCAGAGTGTGGCCCATGTGTCCAAGGAGATCAGACGCCTCAAGCGAAGAGGTGTCACGAGGGATGAGCTCCGGAGCGCAAAGCAACAGCTTAAAGGGAGTCTTCTGTTGGGTCTAGAGAGTACTACGGCGCGGATGAGCCGGCTTGCACGTCAAGAGTTCTATGTGGGGGAGTATGTTCCGGTCGAGACTTCGCTGAGGCGGGCCATGAACGTGACCGGGGATGCGGTGCACCGGGAGGCCCGCCGGATCCTGGATGCTTCCCGTTTCTCGCTGGTAACGGTGGGGCCTTCCTCGACCGATTTCCCCACCGAAAGCGACCTCGATTTCTAACCTCGCCTCGCGCATGCTTGCGCTTAGAAGCAATGCCTTCGTCGTCACAGGGGTGACGACGCTACGGGTCGAGAACCGGGGCTGGTTTCTGTAGCGCCGGGTCTCTGCGCCCGACGAAACCTCGGTTGACATACCTGCATATCTGCGCTACGATCAAGTAGGGAAACTCCCGAGGGAGGTGTATGATCATGCGAGTTCGAAACCTTCGCTTGCGGTATTACGTGGTGTGCATCTGTATGGCCGGCCTCGTGGCTATTGCCCTGGCCTCATGCGGTGGAGACAGTAAGACCGGTCCCAAGGATGATGACGGGTGCTGCATGCCCGATACACCGGACAATCTCATGACGGCCCTGGCCTGTGCTATCGGGTCCGAGGATTTTGACGCCTATGAGAGCCTGCTACACGATGAGTACCGTTTCAGTTTTATGGTCTTTGTCGCGGATAGCCTTGGCCTGCCGCCCGATGAGCCCTGGTGGGGGAAGACCAAGGATCTCCAGTCCACGGCCAACCTGTTCACCGACGACAATGCCGATTTTTCGATTGTATTCACGGAAGTGTCTGAGGGCTGGACACCCTGCGAGTGTGTTCGGCCGGACACCGTATTTGCAGGCCTGTTCCGCAGGTACATTCCGGATCTTGCTCTCGCAGTGGAAGAGGCGGGCACGGAGCCCATCACCTATGTCGGTGATGCAACCTACATAGATGTTGTGGTTGTGCCGCATCCCTACATAGAGGGCCACTTCGCCGTGCTGGAGATAGAGGAAGTCGAGAGACAGCCGGGAGCCGCCAGCCTGACACCGCCTTTCAGCTGGAGCGAGGTCAAGGCCATGTACAGGCAGGCTCCGGGACGGGAATTAAGGTGACAGTTAACTTAATTCACGATGAATTAAGTTAACTGTCACCTTAATTCCAACGGGTGTCTCGAATCCTTTAGAGCAGGCCGGCTTTTTCGATTCTATCTATGGCTTCCTTTATCCGGTCTTCGTTTTGTATGAGGGATATCCTGATATAACCTTCCCCATACGTTCCGAATCCCCGGCCGGGCGCAAAGACCACCCCCGTCTTTAAGAGAACATCCTTGGCGAACTCCATTGATGACTCGTACCTGGGTGGTATGGATGCCCAAACGTATATGGTGGCGGGGGGCTTCGTTGCTTTAATGCCTATGCGAGTGAGGCCCGTAAGCACCGTGTCCCTCCGGCTGGTGTAAGCCCTGCGGGCCGGCTCGATCAGATCGGCGCCTGCTCCCAGCACGTATGCACCGGTTCGCTGCATGGCCATGAAGACGCCGAAGTCCATGTTGGTTTTTATCTTCAGAAGATTTCCGACCATGGTGCTGTTGCCGGCAACGAAGCCCAATCGCCATCCCGGCATCGAGTAGGTCTTCGAGAAGGAGTAGAATTCGATTGTCCTTTCAGCGGCACCCGAAAGTTCGAGAAAACTCATTGCCCGGTAGTCCGGCTCCATGCTGAGGTCGGCATAGGCGATATCGGAAATCACGGCGAGATCGTAGCGTGTAGCAAACTCCAGCACCCGCTCATATAGCTCCCTGGACTCGGCCGCACCGGTGGGGTTGTTGGGATAGTTCACCAGGATCACCGAAGCCTTGCTGCGAACCTCCTCAGGTATGGAATCGAGGTCGGGGTGAAATGCATTATCCTCGCGGAGGGCTAGCTCATAGAGTGTACCATCCGAGATCCCGACGGCCCCGATGTAGGCAGGGTAGCAGGGGGACGTTACGATGGCGATTTCTCCGGGGTCGAGGTAAGACAGAAAGAACTTGGCGATACCTTCCTTGGAGCCGATGAGGGGGAGGATCTCGGTTTCGGCATCGACTTTCACACCGAACCTCTCACTGTACCAGCCCGCTATGGCGCCTCTGAATTCCATGAGGCCGTCGAACGGCGGATATCTGTGGTTTTGGTGCTCCGCTTCATCAAGGGCCTGCTTGAAGTGCTCGGATATCAAAGGGTGGGGCCTCAGGTCGGGATTGCCGACCCCCATGTCGATGACGTCCATGCCGGCCTCAAGCGCTTTGTCCCTTGCCTTGTTTATCTCAGCGAATGGATATGGCGCGAGCCGCCTTATTCGCTCGTTTCCATCTTTCACCTTTTACCCCCTTTCGGATTGTCATGATCGTACCATGATATCTTAGCAAACACCGGACGCCTGTCAAATGGATAGAAGCGTTGGGCGCGGAGACCCAACGTCACAGAGAAGGGGGCTACCGGCGTGGACAATTCAATTGACAGGGGGGTGTCTCTCCTGTATGTTCCAACTGATATGGAAGCTGCTAAGCCAAAGATTACAGTGGTTGGTAGGCCGGATGCGCCGGAGTACGATGAGAACGTGGGTCCTTACGTCGTCAAAGGATCCGTGCACCCTTGTGAGCAATGCAAGTGCTGCTCCTGCATGCGAGTATGCACCATGTGCTACCGGAATTGCTCTCCATCGGAGTCTTATTTCATTCCTGTTGTAGGGTGTCCGGATTTTGTACATATGCAAGAGACTCCTCCGGTCAGGTACACTCACAGAAGCGGATACGGTCTTGAGTACAAGCTGCGTCTGCCGGGTTCGAGGTAATTGTCTTCCTCCCCTTTGCCTTTCTATCCGCCTACGCAGAGGATCATGCGTTGACCCATCGTTCAGTGTGTAAGAAGGTGCTTCGGTGGATGTCGCTTGCTGGGCACGCCCTGTGGCGGACGCACCTACCACGGGTTTGCCCATGGGGTATTCCATGGATGATGAAAAGCTGAAGATAAGAGTGAGACGTCTGAAGCACAGTGCGGGACTACCGCTTCCTGCAAGCGGCAGCGCACGCTCGTCCGGCCTGGACTTGAGGGCCTGCGTTGATAGCCCGATTGAGATCCAACCGGGTGGATCCGTATTGATCCCGACCGGATTCTGCCTCGAGATTCCGCCCGGCTATGAGGGTCAGGTGCGGCCCCGGTCGGGTCTGGCCCTGGAAAGGGGCGTGACGGTCCTCAATTCGCCGGGGACGGTTGATTCCGATTACAGGGGTGAGGTGGGAGTGATACTTATCAATCACGGCCCCAACCCCTTTAGCGTCAATCGCGGCGACCGTATAGCGCAGATTGTATTCTGCAGGGTGTGCAGTCCGGTATTGGATGAATCAGATGCTCTGGACCCGACCGCCAGAGGAGAAGGCGGTTTTGGACATACCGGTGTTTGAGAGTAGATCCCCTACGATACTCACCTACCACAAGATAGGCTCGCATCTGGAGCTCGGGATCACCACGGTCAGGCGGCACAAGTTTGCCGGGCATATGGATCTGCTCCTCGGACTGGGATTGGGTTTCCTGAAGGCCAGTGATGCAGTTGCACGCACCCAAGAACGCTCCGGGCTGGCGGTGACATTTGATGACGGCTATGAATCGGTCTATGAGGAAGCACTTCCGGAGATGCTCGCAAGGGGGATACCCGGAACCGTCTTTCCGGTTGTGGGCTCGATAGGTGGCTGGAACGAATGGGATGTTAATCTCGCTCCCAGACCAGTCAGACATCTATCATGGGCCCAGCTAAAGGAACTGTCGAAGGCCGGGTTCGAAATAGGGTCGCACACCCTTACCCACAGGGACCTCACCAGACTCGATCCCAAGGTCCTTGGCCGGGAACTCCGCGATTCGAAGAAGATGATCGAGGACATGACCGGAGTGAAGGTGACGGCCATATCCTATCCCTTTGGGAGATACTCCCGCAGGGTTATGGATCAGGCTGTCGCTGCAGGCTATACCTGTGGCTTCGCGAGTTCTCCCGGGATGCACGATAGCCGCATGGCCATTGGGCGCTGGGCGGTCTACTCGATTGATGGTGCGAGCTCGCGCGAGCTCGCTGGAGCGGAAGCTGGGGCTCAGAGCGGGCCGCCGGCTGGAGCGGCTCAAGAACACGGTGATTGCAAAGCTCTCACTCGGGACCACCTTGATCAAGCACCGAGGCAGGCCCTAGCCCGGATTATTCATAAACCTCGTCGCGAGGTGACGGAGATGTCAGTGATGGCAAGGAAAACGAGTGAGCCGACCGGAGGCGTATTTGAGCGATACGCCGAGGATCGGCGAGCGAGGATGACGCCGCCAGCACCGACACATGCGACGCCGCAGCAGATGGCTTGTGAATAATCCGGGCTGGGGCGGATAGGCCCAACATGCGTAAGATAGCAGATCTGTTCTTTCTCGTCAGGCCGCCCCTGCTATGTGCCTCGTCCACTTTTTTCTTTGCAGGCGCGGTATCGGCCCTTAGGCACACCGGAGAGCTCCGTACCTTCCAGTTGCTTCATGAGG
>JALGWN010000050.1 GCA_025774115.1 bacterium | reverse complement strand
CACCGGTTACCGGCCTCAGTTCTACTTCCGTACGACGGATGTAACGGGCTCGATCAAGTTGCCGGAGGATCGGGAGATGGTGATGCCCGGCGACAATGTAACGACAGAGGTTGAGTTGATCACCCCGATAGCGATGGAGAAGGGGCTGACGTTCGCGGTACGTGAGGGAGGCCGGACGGTAGGCCAGGGTGTGGTCGCCGAGATCATAGAGTAGACCTGGGAGGAAGACCTAATTGGCCAGAGAGATAATAACGCTAGCGTGCACCATGTGTAAGCGGCGTAACTATACTACGACGAAGAACAGGAGGGAGCACCCCGACAGGGTCGAGTTCAAGAAATACTGCCGGTTTTGCGGGAAGCACACACCGCACAAAGAGACAAGATAGATAGTTCTTGAAGAGCCTTTCTGGAAGGTGTAGGGGACTTATATGTTTGACAGGGTGAGCAAGTTCCTGAAAGAGGTAAGGATAGAGCTTACGAAAGTCACTTGGCCGACGCTCTCGGAGCTCCGGGCTACCACAACGGTGGTGATCATAACGGTCTTCATAATCACTGTCTTCATCGGGCTGGTTGACTTCGGGCTTGCCAAACTCGTAGGGAGCCTGCTTCGGTAGGCCTTGTCTTATCAGGAAGAGTCAGAATGGAATGTAAGTGGTATGTAGTCCACACGTATTCGGGTCATGAGAACAAGGTGAAGATGGCCTTGGAAAAGACCGTCACGGCCGAGGGTCTCGAAGAGAAGATCGCGAGGGTTGTCATACCGACTGAGAGTGTGACTGAGATGCGCAACGGGAAGAGGACCGTAACCACCAGGAAATTCTTTCCCAGCTACATTCTGGTGGAGATGGATCTCACCGATCAGACATTGCACATCATAAACAATATCCCGGGAGTGACCAGAATAGTCGGGGTCGGTGGGCAGCCGACCGCCCTCCGCGCGGATGAGGTGGAGAGGGTTTTGGAAGCCATAAACACGGGTAAGGCGAAGCCTACACCTGAGATCCCGTACCAGACCGGTGAACACGTGAGGGTCATTGACGGCCCGTTCACCGATTTCACCGGTGTGGTGGATGAGGTAAACGGCGAGAGAGGAAAACTCAAGGTGATGGTAAGCATTTTCGGCAGGCCGACCCCGGTGGAACTGGATTTTCTGCAAGTGGAGAACGTGTAGGAGCGGATTATGGCAAAGAGTGCAATAGCAACCGTGAAACTTCAGATTCCCGCCGGCAACGCCACCCCCGGTCCTCCGGTGGGTCCGGCCCTCGGCCAGCACGGGGTCAACATCATGGAGTTCTGTAACGCTTTCAATGCGCGGACCAAGAAAGATGCGGGTCTGATAATCCCGGTGGTTATCAGCATTTTTCAAAACCGAACATTCAAATTCATCACCAAGACCCCGCCGGCTGCGATTCTCCTGAAGCGTGCGGCGGGAATAGCAAAAGCTTCGGGCGAGCCCAACAAGGACAAGATCGGCAAAGTGACGATTGATCAGGTCAGGGATATCGCGAAGACCAAGATGCCCGATCTCAACGCCAATGATCTGGATGCGGCGGTCCAGATGGTACTCGGTACGGCCAGAAGCATGGGTATTGAGATTACGGCCTAGAAGGTGGGTACGGAAGTCATGAAGAAAGGCAAGCGTTACCTTGCGGCCATGGAGAAGGTGGATAGGGCGAAAGTGTATCCGATGGAGGAAGCCGTGCAGGTGGTGAAGGATGCCGCGAGTGTTAAGTTCGATGAGAGCGTGGACTTCGCGGCCAATCTCAACGTCGACCCCAAGAAGGCAGACCAGCAGGTGCGGGGAACGGTGGTGTTGCCTCACGGGACAGGGAGATCTGTCAGGATTCTGGTGCTGACCAGGGGAGAGAAGGAAAAAGAAGCCAGCGAAGCCGGGGCCGAACATGTTGGAAGCAATGAGTTCATAGAGAAGATAAAGGAAGGGTGGACGGATTTCGATGTTGCCATCGCCACCCCTGATATTATGGGCGAGGTCGGCAAACTGGGAAAGATACTGGGGCCCAGAGGTCTTATGCCCAACCCCAAGGCGGGCACCGTCACTTTCGATGTCGGCAAGGCGGTCGAGGATGCCAAGGCCGGCAAGGTTGAATTCAGAGTAGACAAATCGGCGAACATCCACGTTTCCATCGGCAAGGTGTCTTTTACCAACGGGAACCTGATGGACAATGCCAGAGCGCTGCTGGGCGAGCTCGTGAGGCTCAAGCCCGCCGTCGCGAAGGGCCAGTATATCAGGAGTCTCACCCTGAGTTCCACGATGGGCCCGGGTGTGAGGGTGGATCATGCTTCTGAGGTTGCTGCACTAAAAATGTAACGGGTGGTATTATGCCTAAGCCAGAGAAAATCAAAGCAGTAGAGGCACTCAAGGCGAGATTCAGTGCTGCTAAGGGGATAATCCTTGCGGATTTCACCGGGCTCACTGTGGCGGAGGCCAACGACCTCCGGCGCAAGTGCAGGGAGGCCGGGGTGGAGTACCGGGTTGTCAAGAACACCTTGGCCAGGATCGCTGCCCATGAGATCGAGTTGGAAGAGCTGGAAGGATTTTTCCAGGGCCCCATCGCGGTCGCCTTGAGCGAGACGGATTCGGTAGCTCCGGCCAGAGTGTTGGCGGAGTTCAGGAAGACCGTTCGGAAACCGGTCTTCATCGGCGGCTTCCTAGAGGGACGGGTTTACACACCCGAGGAGTTACGCCGGATTGCGGCCCTGCCCCCCAGAGAAGGGCTTCTGGCGCAGGTGATCGGCGCCATTCAGGCTCCGATGGGGCAGGTTGTTTGGACATTGGAGGGTTTGATGAGGAACCTGGTATCCATTCTCGACCAGGCTTCGAAGAAAGCGGAGGGTTCCTCCTGATCTTGCCGGTCTAGGTTTTTACGGAGGTGGAAGATGGCAAAAGCAGATGACAAAGGCAGTGTTGAAAAGATCGTCGAGATGATTGAGGGCCTGACAGCTCTTGAGCTCGCCGATCTTTCCAAGGCGCTCAGTGAGAAGTTCGGGGTGACACCGATGGCGGCCATGCCGATCGGTGCCGCGATGCCGGGTGCCGGGGGCGGTGACGCCGCTGTCGAGGAAGAGAAGACCGAGTTCGACGTGATACTGAGCGCATTCGGTGAGAAGAAACTCCAGGTTATCAAGGTGGTCAGGGCGATAACCGGTTTGGGCCTGAAGGAAGCCAAGGATCTGGTTGAGAGTGCTCCTCACGCCGTCAAGGAAGGCATTGCCAAAGAGGATGCTGACGAGATCAAGAAGAAGCTCGAAGAGGTCGGTGCGACTATAGAGATAAAGTAGCGCCGGCAACCGGGGGTGTTGTGGGCTTATGGTAACTTTGAAAAGGAAAAGTTATTCCAAGATCACCGAAGTAATGGAGATCCCGAATCTTCTGTCGGTGCAGTTGGATTCTTTCAGAAATTTCCTGCAGGCCGATGTTTCGCTTGCGCAGAGGAAAGACGAAGGACTCCAAAGGGTATTTCAGGAGGTCTTTCCGATTTCCGACACGCGGGACAACTACGGCCTGGAGTTCGTGGGCTATAACTTGGGGGAGCCCAAGTACAACATAGAAGAATGTCAGGACAGAGACGTGACCTATGCGGCTCCGCTCAAGGCGACCCTGAGGCTGATAGTAAAGGAGAATGTCGGCGGCCGAAAGGAAGTCAAGGATATCATCGAGCAGGAAGTCTACCTTGGTGAGATCCCCCTGATAACCGAGAAGGGTACCTTTATAATCAATGGGGCGGAAAGGGTTGTGGTCAGCCAGCTCCATAGGTCCCCGGGTGTCTTCTTCGATGAGAGTATACACCCCAACGGCAAGAGGCTCTACTCGGCCCGTATCATACCCTACCACGGTTCGTGGGTGGAGTTCAGCCTCGACGTCAACGACATCATGTATGTCCATATCGATAGGAAACGCAAGATCCCGGTGACCGTTCTCTTGAGGGCGATCGGGTTCTCCACAACCGACGATGTCCTGAGGCTCTACTACGACGTCGAGGAAGTGAAATGCGCAACGCTAAAGAGGCGCAAGAAGAACGAACTGATAGGGCGATACTGTGCCCAGACCGTTGTCGACAAATCGACCGGGGAGATAATCCTGGAAGCCGGACAAGAGATAACCCCTGCTGCCATCGAGGGTTTTTCGATGGCGAAGATCGATAAGATAGCAGTGGTTGTAGACAGGCCGGGGCAGGACAACGACGTCCTGAGGAACACCCTGCGCAAGGATGCCAGCAGGTGTGAGGAAGAGGCCCTGATAAAGATCTATACGCTCCTGAGGCCCGGTGACCCGCCGACTGTAGACACCGCAAAGGGTCTCATAGACCGGCTTTTCTTCAGGCCGAAGCGCTATGATTTGGGCAGGGTCGGGCGCTATAAGCTCAATCAGCGTCTGGGACTGGATGTTCCGACCGACGTGACCATACTGACCAAGAACGACTTCGTCAAAATAATCGAGTACCTTCTCATACTTAAAGATAACCGCGGCTATACCGACGACATAGACCACCTGGGCAACCGGCGCGTGCGTTCGGTTGGGGAGCTCCTTGGAAATCAGTTCTCCATAGGACTCACCCGAATGGCCAGGATCATCAAGGAGCGGATGAGCCTCCAGGATTCCGAGCTGATGACACCTTCCGATCTGGTGAACGCCCGGACTGTGGCGGCTGTGATAAAGACCTTTTTCGGGTCCAGCCAGCTTTCTCAGTTTATGGATCAGACCAACCCCTTGGCGGAGCTTACGCACAAGCGAAGGTTGTCCGCCCTTGGACCCGGCGGTCTCACCAGGGAGCGCGCCGGATTTGAGGTCAGGGACGTACACTATACTCATTACGGCCGGGTCTGCCCGATTGAAACGCCTGAAGGTCCCAACATCGGGTTGATCAGTTCACTCTCCACATATGCCCGGATCAATGAATTCGGGTTCCTGGAGACACCTTACCGAAGGGTCCGCAAGGGTGCGGCCACCAACGAGGTCGAGTACCTCAGCGCGGACAAAGAGGACCGGTTTGTGGTGGCGCAGGGTAATGCCCCGGTGGACGATAAGGGAAAATTCCTGGCAGACAAGGTATTTGCCTGCTACAAGGGTGACTTCCCCGTGGTCGACCCCCAGGAAGTGGATTACATGGATGTAAGCCCCAAGCAGATTGTGAGCGCCGCAGCCGCGCTGATTCCCTTCCTGGAACATGACGACGCCAACAGGGCGCTAATGGGATCGAACATGCAGCGCCAGGCCGTGCCCCTGCTCTTGACCGAGGCCCCTTTTGTGGGCACCGGGCTCGAAGCCAAGGTTGCAGCGGATTCCGGCGACCTTATCTTTGCAAGGCGGTCCGGGGTTGTCGAGGCGGTTTCCTCGGATGCCGTCGTGGTCTCCCACGGCGAGAGCGAGATCAAGGATCTGGATGAGATCTTCGGTGTGGCCAATGTCGACACATACAAGCTGGTGAAATTCAAGCGATCCAATCAGGATACCTGCATAAACCAGCGTCCTGTGGTGGCAGTCGGCGACCGCGTGGCCAAGGGGCAGCTTCTGGCTGACGGCCCGGGCACCAGGTCCGGCGAGCTGGCTCTGGGGGTGAACCTCCTGGTGGCCTTCCTGCCCTGGCGAGGCTACAACTATGAGGATGCAATTCTCATCAGCGAAAGGGTCGTCAAGGACGACCGTATGACCTCGATCCATATAGAGGATTTCGAGCTCCAGGTTCGTGAGACAAAACGAGGGGTGGAGGAAATCACCGCTGAGATACCCAATGTCAGCGAGGAAGCAGTACGGAACCTCGATGAGAGCGGGATCGTGAGGATCGGTGCCAGGGTCCGGGCGGGCGATATCTTGGTGGGCAAAGTGACGCCGAAGGGTGAAACGGAACTCACCCCCGAAGAGAGGCTTCTGAAGGCGATTTTCGGTGAGAAAGCGACCGATGTGAGGGATGCCTCGCTTAAGGCGCCCCCGGGTATGGACGGAATCGTGATCGACGTGCGCGTGTTTTCCCGCAAGGAGAGGGATGAGGCTGTGAGGAAACGGGAGAAGAAGCAGATCGATCAGCTCCGCAAGACCGAGAAGAAGCAGGTGAAAAGGTTGCTCACCAAGCGTGACGAGCGACTGAAGGAGATGTTGAGCGAGGAAATGGCCAGCGAGATCGTCAGTCACGAGGGCGCGGTGTTGGTCAAGTCGGGGAAGAAGCTGACTGCGAGGACTCTGAACAAGCTGGATTTCTCAGAGGCGGACTTCACCAAGGATGTGGTCAAGGACCGCGACACCTCGGCCAAGGTCCGGCGTCTGGTACTGATTGTGGATGACGCCGTGGACGAGATCACCAAGACATATGAAAAGGAAATCGAAAGGCTGACCCGCGGCGACGAGCTCCCCCCCGGTGTTGTGAGACTGGTCAAGGTTTTCGTGGCCAAGAAGCGAAAGCTCTCGGTCGGGGATAAGCTCGCGGGGAGGCACGGTAACAAGGGTGTGGTGGCGCGAATAGTCCCCGAGGAAGACATGCCGTATCTTCCGGACGGAACTCCGGTTGAGATCGTCTTGAACCCCTTGGGGGTACCTTCGCGTATGAACTTGGGACAGATTCTCGAGACCCATCTGGGATGGGCCGCGGAAGCCCTGGGACTATATGTGGCTTCACCTGTCTTTGATGGTGCCACCATACGAGAGATAAAGGAACTACTGAAGGAGGCCGGTCTGCCTGAAAGCGGCAAGACCGTTGCCTATGACGGCAGAACCGGGGACCCCCTGGATAGGGAGGTAACCGTAGGCTACATGTACATGATGAAGCTATCTCATCTTGTAGATGACAAGATCCATGCGAGGTCCATAGGGCCGTACTCGCTTGTAACCCAGCAGCCGCTGGGCGGAAAGGCGCAGTTCGGTGGACAGAGGTTTGGGGAGATGGAAGTCTGGGCGCTTGAGGCTTATGGTTCGGCCTACGCTCTCCAGGAGATACTGACTGTGAAGTCGGATGATGTTTCCGGGAGATCGAGAATTTACGAGGCGATTGTCAAGGGTGAGAATCCGCCTCAGCCTGGAATTCCCGAGTCGTTCAACGTTTTGGTCAAAGAGCTTCAGAGCCTCGGGCTGGATGTCCGACTCGAAGAGTAGCTAGGGAGGTATTCTCTGTGCTAAGACCAGCAGACACACGGGAAAAAGCCCCAGTTGAATTCTCGGCCATAAGGATCCAGCTTGCCTCGCCGGAAATCATCAGGCAATGGTCGTACGGTGAGGTAACCAAGCCGGAGACGATCAACTATAGATCATTCAAGCCCGAGAGGGACGGTCTTTTCTGTGAGAGGATCTTCGGACCTGTTAAGGACTGGGAATGCAACTGTGGTAAATACAAGCGCATCCGATACAGGGGTGTCATCTGTGATAAGTGCAAGGTTGAGGTCACCCAGGCAAAGGTTCGAAGAGAGAGGCTTGGACATATCGAACTGGCGGTGCCGGTGTCCCATATCTGGTATTTCAAGGGCATCCCGAGTAGGATGGGGCAGCTCCTCGATCTCAGTGTGAGGGATATCGAGAGGGTGCTCTATTACGAGAGCTACATCGTGATCGATCCGGGGGAGACACCGCTCAAGAAAAGACAGCTAATAGGCGAGATCGAGTATCTGGACATGGAGGAGAAGTACCCCGGCAAGTTCGTTGCCGAGATGGGTGCCGGCGCCGTAAAGAATCTCCTCCAGGAAATGGATCTGGACGAGCTCTCCACCGAGCTCCGCGCAAGGGTGAGAGTGGAGACATCCGCTCAGAGAAAGCGGGAAAGCCTGAAGCGACTTAAGCTGGTTGAGGCTTTCCGGCTTTCCGGCAACAGCCCGGAATGGATGATAATGGGCGTGATCCCGGTGTTGCCGCCGGACCTGAGGCCTCTGGTTCCTTTGGAGGGTGGCAGGTTCGCTACGAGCGATCTCAACGATCTCTATCGCCGGGTGATAAACAGGAATAACCGCCTCAAGAAGCTGATGGAGATTAAAGCCCCCGAGGTGATCCTCAGGAACGAGAAGCGGATGCTCCAGGAAGCTGTGGATGCCCTCTTCGATAACGGCAGAAGGTCTCGGGCGGTCAGGGGACCGGGCAACCGTCCACTCAAGTCCCTCAGCGATATGCTCAAGGGTAAGCAGGGGCGATTCCGCCAGAACCTTCTCGGCAAGCGAGTCGATTACTCGGGCCGATCGGTGATCGTGGTAGGGCCGGAGCTCAAGATCCATCAGTGCGGGTTACCGAAAAGTATGGCTCTCGAGCTTTTCAAGCCCTTCATAATCAAGAAACTGGAAGACAAGGGTTACGTGCAGACAGTAAAGAGCGCCAAGAAGCTTGTGGAGAGGGAGCGCCCGGAGGTCTGGGACATTCTCGAGGAGATTATCAAGGACCATCCGGTGCTTCTCAATAGGGCTCCCACGCTCCATAGGCTGGGCATACAGGCGTTTGAACCGGTTCTGGTAGAAGGCAAGGCCATTAAGATCCACCCTCTGGTCTGTCAGGCGTTCAACGCGGATTTTGACGGTGACCAGATGGCGGTTCATGTGCCACTGTCTTTCGAGGCCCAGCTCGAGGCACGTGTGCTTATGCTCTCTCTGAACAACATACTTTCCCCGGCGAGCGGCAGGCCCCTGGCTAGTCCCACCCAGGACATGGTCCTCGGGTGCTTCTACCTCACCAAGACCCGTGAAAAGGAGACCCGGCAGACCCGCAGGATATTCGTGGATTGCGATGAGGTGATATTTGCCTATCAGTACAAGATGGTAGACCTCCACGATCCGATCAGGGTTCAGATAGACGGCGAGTGTATTGATACGACAGTGGGAAGGGTGATATTCAACGACATCGTGCCCAAGGAGATAGATTTTGTAAACGAGCCCACGGACAAGAGACGGCTGGAGAACCTGGTGGCCGACTGTCATCGCCTTCTGGGGTCCTATAAGACCGCAATCTTTCTCGATCGCCTGAAGGAGTTGGGTTTCGAGTATGCAACGACCGCCGGGCTTACGGTCGGTATCGATGATATCGTTATACCCCAAGAGAAGCGCAAGATAATCGACAGGGCCGACAAGGCTGTCGCCAGAATACATGATATCTATAAGAAGGGTGCCATCACCGACGGGGAGAGGTACAACCAGGTGATCGACACCTGGACCAATGTAACAAGCCGGATCGGGGGCCTGATGTTTGAGAACCTCGCCCACGTCGATAACGGCTTCAACCCGATCTTCATGATGGCCGCCTCCGGTGCCAGGGGCTCGAAGGAGCAGATCAGGCAGCTGGCGGGAATGCGGGGGCTTATGGCCAAGCCCCAGAAGAAGATGACGGGTCAGATGGGTGAGATCATCGAAACCCCCATCACGTCGAACTTCAAAGAAGGGCTCACCGTGCTTGAGTACTTCATTTCCACTCACGGCGCGAGGAAAGGGCTTGCCGATACCGCTCTTAAGACTGCCGATGCCGGCTATCTCACGCGCCGGCTTGTCGATGTAGCTCAAGATGCGATCATAAACGAGGAGGACTGCGGAACGATCCTGGGGCTGGACATTACCGCTCTCAAGGAGGGCGAAGAGATCATCGAACCCTTGGGTGACAGGATACTGGGTAGGGTCACAGCTGAAGACGTCTATGATCCCATAACCAATGAGCTGATTGTCGCCGCCGGCGACGCCATCGCCGAGGAAGCGGCCCAGATAATCGACGATTCGGTCATAGACAGAGTCAAGATCAGGTCGGTGCTCACGTGTGAGACACCGCGAGGGGTCTGTGCCAAGTGCTATGGGCGTAATCTGGCTAACGGTTACCCGGTGAATATCGGTGAAGCGGTTGGTGTGATCGCCGCTCAATCGATCGGCGAGCCGGGTACACAGCTCACCCTGAGAACATTCCACATAGGTGGAACTGCAGGAAGAATCGCCGAAGAGTCGAAGATCGCCGCCAAGTCCGACGGCACGGTCAAGTTCCACGGGGTCAAAGTCGTCGCCTATAGGGAGGAGCAGCGCGTTGTGCTCTCCACGAAGGGAGAGATCCACCTCTTTGAAGGCAAGAATCTTCGAACCCGTTATACCGTGCCTTATGGCGCGAAGCTAATAATTAAGGACAAGAAGGATGTCAATAAGGGGGATGTGCTGTTCGAATGGGATCCTTACTCGGCCCCCATCCTTGCGGAGAAATCGGGCATAGTCAGGTTCTATGATATCATAGACGAGCTCACTGTGAGGGACGAGCTGGATGAGAAGACGGGCCTGAGGCAGCGGGTGGTTGTCGAGCATCGTGACAAGACCATCCATCCGCACCTCGTTATAGAGACCAAGGGTAAGAAGGCCGGGGAGTATCCGATGCCGACCGGCGCCCACCTGATCGTGCACGACGGCGATAAGGTGATTGCCGGAGACCCTCTGGCGAAGATCCCCAGAGAGATATCAAAGACCAGGGACATCACCGGGGGACTCCCTAGGGTGGCTGAGCTGTTCGAAGCCAGGAAGCCGAAAGACAGGGCCACTGTCAGCGAGATTGACGGCCTCGTCGAATTCCGGGGCTCGGCCCGCGGGATGCGCCGTATCGTTGTGGGTGGGGATACCGGGGAAGAGATGGAGTACCTGATTCCGCACGGCAAACACCTGCGGGTGAGGGACGGAGATGTTGTCAGGGCCGGAGACAAGCTGTCCGAGGGCCCCATCAATCCACACGACATTCTGCGAATCAAGGGTATCAATGCCGTACAGGAGTATCTGGTCAATGAGATCCAGGAGGTCTATCGGCTTCAGGGTGTGAGGATCAACGACAAGCACATCGAGATTATCGTCAGGCAGATGCTCGAGAAGGTCAGAATCGAAGATCCCGGCGACACCAACTTCCTGGAAGGGGAACAGGTAGACAAGGTCAGAGTCCGTGAGGAGAATGAGAAGGTCGCAGCCAAGGGAAGGCCGGCAACCTTCCAACCACTCCTTCTGGGTATTACCAAGGCGTCGCTTTCGACCGAGAGTTTCATCTCCGCCGCCTCGTTCCAGGAGACCACCAGGGTGCTTACCGAAGCGGCCATAAACGGCGCCCGCGACAGCCTGCTGGGCTTGAAGGAAAACGTGATAATAGGGCATCTGATCCCAGCCGGCACCGGTGTGGGAAGGAATAGAAACATCAACATAATCGTGGAAGAAGAAGAGATCCCCGAGCTGGAGGAAGTGCCGGAAGAGGGGGAAATCGAAGGGGACGAAGTAGCGGAAGCATAGAAGTCCAAGTGGAGGTGTAAGAGATTTGCCGACTATCAGTCAGCTGGTGAGACATGGCAGGAAGGCCATGAAGACCAAGTCCAAGTCACCTGCCCTGAAAGGTTGTCCACAGAAGCGGGGAGTCTGTACCAGGGTGTATACCACAACGCCTAAAAAGCCCAACTCGGCCTTGAGGAAAGTGGCCAGGGTGAGGCTCACAAACGGTATCGAAGTTACTTCCTATATCCCTGGGGAAGGGCACAACCTTCAAGAGCACTCGATCGTGCTCGTAAGGGGCGGCCGAGTCAAGGATCTGCCGGGTGTCAGATATCACATAATAAGGGGGGCTCTGGATACCAGCGGAGTCGATGACCGGAAGAAGTCAAGGTCGAAGTACGGTACCAAGATGAAGAAGACCCAGACTCCTGCCGGCGCATAGCCAGAGAGGGACGAGTCATGCCTAGAAGAAAGCTGGTAAAGCACAGAGACGTAATACCGGACACGAAGTTCGGCAGTCCGCTCGTGACCAAATTCGTGAATTGCCTGATGATGCAGGGCAAGAAGAGCACCGCGGAACGGGTGTTCTACAATTGCATGGACATCATCGAGAAGCGGACCGGGCAGCCCGGGATTCAGGTTTTCAAGCAGGCCGTGAACAACGTGAAACCGGTACTGGAAGTAAGACCCCGCCGGGTTGGGGGCGCGACATATCAGGTTCCGATAGAGGTGAGGCACGAGCGGAAAAGTGCCCTGGCCTTCCGCTGGATCCTTTTGCACGCGAGATCCCGGAACGAGCACAGCATGCAGGAATGCCTGGCGTCCGAGCTGGTAGCCGCATCGAAGAATGAAGGCGGAGCGATCAAGAAGAAGGAAGACACCCATAGGATGGCGGAGGCGAACAAGGCCTTTGCCCACTACAGGTGGTAAGCATGACCAAGGCGCTCCGAAGGGAACTGATTAGATGAAGGTCGCAGGAGAGGTATGTACGAGGGGAACGGATAAGATGAGGAGATTTCCTCTCCAGAAAACAAGAAATATCGGCATAGCGGCGCACATTGATGCGGGTAAGACCACTCTGACCGAGCGTATCCTGTATTACACAGGCAGGGTGCACAGGATGGGTGAGGTGGATGACGGGGCGGCCACGATGGATTGGATGGAGATCGAGAAAGAGAGAGGGATAACCATAACCTCGGCGGCGACCTCATGCGTTTGGCGCGATCATAGGATCAATATTATAGACACGCCGGGCCATGTGGACTTCACGGTGGAAGTGGAGAGATCGTTACGGGTCCTCGATGGCGTCGTTGTGGTTCTGTGTGCGGTTGGAGGTGTTGAACCCCAGTCGGAGACGGTGTGGCGGCAAGCCGACAGATACAAGGTGCCCAGGATCGTGTTTGTGAACAAGATGGACCGTATAGGGGCGGATTTCGATCGAGCCGTGGACATGATGCGTGACAATCTGGGTTCCAATGCCCTGCCGATCGAGATGCCCATGGGAAGCGGCAAGGAGCTCGATGGCATAGTGGACCTGCTCGAGATGAAGGCATACATTTACGATGATACCACTTACGGCATGAAATTCGAGGTCACCGATATCCCCGAACAGTATTTGGATGAGGCGCAGCTTCGTCGGGAGAGATTGGTGGAGACCGTGATCGATTACGATGACGATCTCATGGCCAGGTACATAGAGGGGCAGGAGATAGAGACGGGGAAACTCAGGGAGGCTCTGAGAAAGGCCACGCTCAGCGCCGATGTGATTCCGGTGCTTTGCGGTGCGGCATTGAGGAACAAGGGTGTTCAAAAGGTTCTGGATGCGGTAGTCGAGTATCTGCCCTCACCCATCGGTGTGCCGCCGGTGGAGGGAGTCAATCCAAGGACCGATGAAACGCAGCTGCGGCGTCCCAGTGATGATGAACCGTTCTCCGGCCTGGTGTTTAAAATAATGAGCGATCCATTCGTCGGCCGGCTTGCCTACATGAGAATTTACTCGGGCAAGCTCACCCCCGGCACGAGCGTGTACAACTCGGCGAGGCACGCCAGGGAGAGGATCGCAAAGATACTTCTCATGCACGCCAACAAGAGGGAAGAGCTGGCCTGTGCTTTTGCGGGGGACATTGTGGGGATCGTGGGGATTAAGAAGAGTTTCACCGGGGATACGCTTTCGGATAACAAGTACCCGGTAGTCTTCGAGACCATGACATTCCCGGAACCGGTGATAAGCGTTGCAATCGAACCCCGGACCAGGGTGGATCAGGACAAGCTTGACGATTCATTGAAGAGACTGGCGGATGAGGATCCTACATTCAAGATCAGGGTGGATGAGGAAAGCGGGCAGACCATCATTTCGGGGATGGGTGAGCTCCATCTGGAGATCCTGGTGGACCGGATGATACGGGAGTTCGGCGTGAAAGCCAGGGTCGGCAGGCCCCAGGTTGCCTACCGCGAGACCGCGACCTGTGTATCGGCCGGTGAAGGCAAGTTCGCCAAAGCGGCCACCGGCTCCGGAAAGGGTCAGTACGGACATGTGGTACTCGATTTTGAGCCCCTTCCCAGAGGTGCAGGGTTCGAGTTTGAATCCAAGGTGACCGACGAGGTTATACCGAAGGCATTCATATCCAGCATCGAGGAAAGCGCGCATGATTCATTGGAAAACGGTGTATTGGCAGGCTACCGTGTCGTGGACGTCAAAGTCATCCTCACCGGGGGCTCATATCACGAGCAGGATTCCAGCGAGGTCGGCTACAAGATCGCCTCGGCAATCGCGGTCCGTCATGCACTGGTCAAGGCCAAGCCTATAATAATGGAGCCGGCAATGAAGGTCGAAGTCGTAGTCCCCGAAGAGTATGTCGGCGACGTGATCGGCGATTTGAATACCAGAAGGGGCAAGGTAAACGGCAGTTTATTAAGGGCCGACGGGCATGTGGTCAAAGCCACCGTACCGCTGTCGGAGATGTTCGGCTATGCCACGGGCTTAAGGTCGGCTACTCAGGGTAGAGCACTTTTCACCATGGAGTTTTCTCACTATGAAGAGGTGCCGAGAAGCGTGGCCGACAGGATGTCGGCAAGCATTGAGGGCATGGTTTGACCCTCGCGAGGGACTGAGGAGGGACAGAGATGGCCAAGGAGAAGTTTAACAGGACGAAGCCTCACCTTAATGTGGGCACGATAGGTCATATCGATCATGGTAAGACCACGTTGACGAGTGCGAT
>JALGWN010000049.1 GCA_025774115.1 bacterium | reverse complement strand
CATGACCTTTCTCACCGCGGATCTCAGGTTTCTGTCTCTGAATAGGGCTTTGAGGTTCCTCTTGAATTCCCGCCCCACCGAACGCGCGTCCGATCCATCGAGGGCGTATTCGACTGCGGCCCGGGCAGCCAATTCGGCCGTCCCCATCGCCGGCACTATGCCCGCGCCGGATACCGGATCCGCCATCCTGCCCGCATCACCTGCCAGAAAGACGCCGTGCCCGTGGGCCCCGAAGGGCGCTCTGGCCATGGGAACACCACCAAAGACGCGCGCCAGTACTTTCGCATCGGGGCACCGCCTGGCTTTAAACCTCCGCAAGTACTCCAGCGGTGCGGTCCTGCTCTTACCACTACATATCACACCGACACCCACGTTGGCAACGTCTTCTCCCTTCGGGAACACCCAGGCATAACCGCCCGGGGCAACATCGCTGCCGAAATGGAACTCCACTCCGCGCGGGTCCATCTCCACCGGGGCAAGCACATACTGTGCACAGGAGAAAAGTTCAAGCGGCTTGATGGCACTCTGGATTCCCAGCTGCCTTCCGATCCCGGTCTCGATGCCGTCCGCACCGACCACGGCCCCCGCGGTTATGGCGGACCGGCCTCCGGTCCCTTCGAGTTCGACGGTAAGCCCACCCCCAGCGAGAGGTCGTAACGCCACGGCCTCGGTGCCCACCCAGGTCTCGGCCCCGGAGCGCGCGGCCGCCAGGGCAAGGTGCCGGAGGAAAAGACCCTTGTTGAGAATGTAGCCGCAGCCCGGCTCCGCGATTTCGATGCACCTGCCTTCAGGATCGTAGAGGCTCGCTCCATCGACTGTTGCAGCCACACACTCCGGCGGCAGGTCCGTGAACTGCCCGATGCCCGCGGCTCCAACGCCCTCCGCACAAGCAATCTTCTCACCTATTCGCCCATATCGTTCGACCAGCAGTGTCCGGGCACCGGTCGATGCCGCGGTGCGAGCCGCCCAGACCCCTGCACAACCACCACCCACTATGACGACATCGAAATCAGGCAAAGAGGTCCTCTTCGATTATTCCGGCCGGGCAGATCCTCACGCACACGAGACACCTCGAGCATGCCGCTCTGTCTATATTGAAGATCTCCGAACCATGGGATATGGCGTTCTCCGCACACACGGAGACACAAACTCCGCACTTCCAGATACACCTGAATACGAAGTTGTCAGGTTTGGATTCGCTATTTGACAAGGCCGGCTACAACCTCCGCACAGCGCCCGATAGCCTCATCCAGCTTGCCCGGCTCTTTTCCGCCGGCCTGGGCAAATGTGGCTTTGCCACCGCCCCTTCCCCCCACGAACTCACCCATCTTCTTGGCGATCGCCGATGCCTTAACACCCTTCTCCTCGACCAGCGAGGTATCGACGCTGACCACTATGTACACACGGTCGTCGCGTACGCTGCCGACACACACGACGCCCCCCGGTAGCTTCTCCTTGATCCTGTCCGCAAGCCACTTGAGCAGATCGACACCGGCGACATCGACACGGGAGGCGGCAACCATGATACCGTCAACCTCCGTAGCCCGTTTTATGATCCGGTCGACCTCACCACCTGCCAGCTGCTCGCGAAGCTCGGAGACTTCCTTCTCCAGGACCTTCATCCTCTCCACAGCCTTCCGGGCACCGTCCTCCAGATCGCGCGACGGGACCCTCAGGATCAAGGATAGCCCCGACAGTTCCCGGTCGGCCTCCCTGGCCGCCCGTATCATTGCGAAACCGGTAACCGCCTCTATTCGCCTTACCCCGGCCGCAATTCCCGATTCCGACATCACTCTGAATCCCCCGATCTCACCGGTGGCGCCCACATGGGTCCCCCCGCAGAGTTCGCAACTGCTATCCTCTATCTCGACTACCCTCACCTTCTGACCGTACTTGTCCCCGAAGAGGGCTATGGCACCGCGTGCCTTGGCGCTTTCGAAGGCTTCGACGGCGGTACCGACCGGGATGTTCCGGAGTATCTTGGCATTGACGATATCTTCAACCGTGCGGATCTCCTCGTCCGTCATCGGCTCATAATGTGTGAAGTCGAAGCGGAGATGGTCGGGTGCGACCATCGAACCGGACTGCCTGACGTGGCCTCCCAGAACCGACCTGAGGGCACCCTGAAGCAGGTGGGTCGCAGTATGGTTGCGCTGAGTGGCTCTCCTTTGTTCGAGATCGACTTTGGCAACGACGCCGTCACCGGGACCGAGGGTGCCCTGCTCCATCTTCACCCGATGGGTTATCCGGCCCCCACCCAACAACTTCACATCGGTCACCGTGGCCCTGCCGCTATTACCCACTATGCTGCCGACATCGCCCACCTGACCGCCGCCTTCCGGGTAGAAGGGCGTTCGCTCCAATTCCAGATCCATCTCCCGGCCGGCTTCGGCCTCCTTCTTGCCACCCACAACAGGTCCAATTCCGGTTATGATCGTGGGGATTTCAAGGTTGTCGTATCCCACAAAAGTGTCGGGGGCCGCTGCCATCTCCTCAACCGCCTCGGCGTCTTTTCCGATCTTGCTTGCCTGCCTGGCCCTTTTGCGCTGGTCCTCCATCTCGTGCTCGAATCCGTCGAGATCTATATCGAAGCCCTCCGTCCCGGCCAGCTCCTGAGTGATCTCAACCGGGAAACCATAGGTATCGTAGAGCTTAAATACCACGTCTCCCGGCACGGTTTTCTCCTGAGCGGATCGGAAATGTTTGAGGGCGTCCTTGAGGATCGCCATACCGCGCGAAAGCGTTCTTTCGAAACGCTCCTCATCGGACCTGATAATAAGAGCTATCTTTTCCTGGTTCTCAGCCAGCTCCGGATAGGCGTCGCGCATGATGTCGATCACCTTGCCGGCGACCCTGAAAAGAAAGGCCTCTTGGATCCCCATCTCCAGCCCTTTGACAACCGCCCGCCTAAGGATCCTGCGCACCACGTAACCGCGGCCCTCGTTGGAAGGCAGCACGCCTTCGGAGATCGCAAAGCAGAGCGCACGCGCGTGGTCGGCGATCACGCGTGCGGACACCTCCATCGAATCGTCACGAGGATCGAGTCCGGCCTCGCGCTTGACGAACGCCACCAGCGACTTCAAGAGATCGGTCTCGAAGGTCGAGCCCGCACCCTGGGCGACCATGGTAAGCCGTTCAAGGCCCATACCGGTATCCACACCCTTGCGCTCGAGGGGACGGCGGCTTCCGTCGGCTTCCTGATAGAACTGTGGGAAAACCAGGTTCCATACTTCCACAAAGCGGTCGCACGAACATGCCGGCGAGCAATCCGGCCTGCCGCATCCCGTACCCTCACCCAGGTCGAAGTGGATCTCTGAGCAGGGTCCGCAGGCACCCGTCGAGCCGGCAGGGCCCCAGAAATTGTCTTCCTCGCCCAGGCGAAAGATCTTCTCCACCGGCACGCCTATGCGGGTCCTCCACAGGTCCTCACTCTCATCATCGTCCAGGTATATGGTGACGCAGAGTCTATCCGCGGGCAACCCCACCACCCTGGTAAGAAAATCCCATCCCCACTCTATCGCTTCCTCTTTGAAGTAATCACCGAAACTGAAATTGCCCAGCATCTCAAAGAAGGTATGGTGCTTTATGGTCCGGCCGACTTCATCAAGGTCCGTGGCCCTCAGACACTTCTGCACCGAGGCCGCCCTGGTGAAGGGGATTGATCCCGCGGATGCGTAGAACTGCTTGAATTGAACCATGCCGGCAATGTTAAAGAGAAGCGTGGGATCGCCCTCCGGCACCAGCGAGGCGCTCGGAACCACGGTATGCCCCCGCTCCCTGAAGTATTCGAGAAATGCCCTTCTAAGATCGTGAGATTTCATCTTCATCAGTCCTGGCTTCAATCTCTATTGCTCTTTTCGTCGCTTCGGCTGCAGCGTCGGAGGTGAAACCCCGCCCGAGAAGGTAAGTGTAAACCTTCCGCCGTGCCTCCTGCACAGTAACGCCACCGAGCCGGCCCATCCTCTTTAGCGCCAACCGGCCGGCCAGATCAAGCTCCTTCGTATCACTCAGGGCGGCTTTAAGTTCTTCGGCCACGACGGCCCGTTCGATGCCCTTGGCTTCCAGATCATGGCTTATGCGGATCCTTCCGCAATCGCCCCTCTGAACTTTCTCATCGATCCACAGCCTGGCGAATACCCGGTCATCGACCAGGCCTTCAGCCATGAGATCGGCCACTACCCTGTCGGCCGCCTGCCGGTCCGTCCGGAGCACCCTGAAACGACGCCTGATTTCAAGCTCCGTCCTCGGTCTCACCTTGAGGAGCCGCAAGGCGGCTTTCCTGGCCCTGGCATACTTATAGACCGAATCGAGTTCTCTGATTCGATCCCGGTCTAATCTTACGCCCTCCTCGACCCCGGATCCCGGGAGATGCTCTTTGAGGATCCTTATTTCGGTACTGTCGGAAAATACAATCAGGTATTCCCCTTTTCCGGGAACCCTTTCCACGCGGGATACCACGGGTGAAGACTCAAGCAAAGTCATTTCATTTGTCGGCGGTCGCTGGTGACGGGAGATCCATTGCCTCTCTGATCTT
Source organism: bacterium (assembly GCA_025774115.1). Classification (GTDB taxonomy): domain Bacteria; phylum Arandabacterota; class Arandabacteria; order Arandabacterales; family Arandabacteraceae; genus JALGWN01. The sequence continues at coordinate 11,079 of JALGWN010000049.1, read as the reverse complement.
TGCCTCGATCTCACTTGCGATGTCCGGATTGTCAAGCAGATACTTCCTGGAATTCTCCTTGCCCTGACCCAGTCGTTCCTTGCCCAGAGCATACCAGGTGCCCGACTTCTCGATTATGTCCCGGGCGACTCCGAGATCTATCAGTTCGGCCTCACGCGAGATCCCCATTCCGTAAAGGATGTCGAACTCGGCGCTCCGGAAGGGCGGGGCTACCTTGTTCTTGACAACCTTCACCCTGGTCCGGTTACCCACGGCCTGTTCACCGTCCTTGATGGAACCTATCCTGCGGATATCCAATCTCACGGAAGAATAGAACTTGAGAGCCCGTCCTCCCGAGGTGGTCTCGGGATTACCGAACATGACACCGATTTTCATTCTGATCTGGTTGACGAAAACAACGCACGTCCTGGACTTGCTTATGCTCCCGGTCAGCTTTCTCAGGGCCTGAGACATCAACCTCGCCTGCAGACCTATCTGGGTTTCTCCCATCTCCCCGTCTATCTCGGCCCTGGGCACCAGGGCGGCCACCGAATCGATCACTACAACGTCCAGCGCGCCGCTTCGCACCAGCATGTCGGTGATCTCCAGGGCCTGCTCGCCGGTATCCGGCTGCGAAACCAGCAGTTCGTCCACATCCACGCCGAGCTTCCCTGCATAGGTCGGGTCGACCGCGTGTTCGGCGTCGATAAATGCCGCCAGGCCGCCGGCCTTCTGGGCGTTTGCGATAACATGCAGTACCAGCGTGGTCTTTCCTGAAGACTCCGGACCGTAGACCTCCACAATCCTGCCCCGGGGCAGCCCCCCCACGCCCAACGCGCTATCCAGTCCGATAGAGCCGGTGGGTATGATGCCTATCTCGGCGCAGGATGCTCCCTCACCCAACCGCATAATGGAACCCTTTCCGAATTGCCTTTCTATCTGCGAGATAGTCATATCAAGCGCTTTTGCCTTGCCACCGGCTTTCTCACCGGCCGGCTCCACCACTTGCTTAGCCTTGCTTTTCGGAACCATTAACCCAACCCCCCTTCGCATCTTTGAGAGCTATGCTCTCGAGAACTGTATAGGTAGGCCCTTGGGGGCTAAGCCTGCTTCTGGTGAGGTTAACTCGATCCGCCCCAAGTTTCAAGGGTTTAAATTCAATACCGTTAACCGCCTCGGCGAGCTCACCGAGCTTCCCCGATCCCCTGCGAACCCTTCCTATGGTGAGGTGCGCCTTAAAAGGTCTTGCCTCACGCTCGAAACCCAGGCCGGCGCATGCATCCTCTACCTTACGAGCCACCTCTTTGAGCGCTTCGAAGCCCTCTCCCAGACCCAACCACACGACCCGTGGGGCCTTCCGCCCGCCGGGAAAGGTGCCCGCCTTCCCAACGGTAACATCGAAACCGCAGGTGTCTCGAAGAGCCTCAGAGAGCACCGGGCCGAGCTTGTCCGCGTCCACCCGCGAGATATCCCCAAGAAACTTGACCGTGATGTGGACGTTTTCCGGCCGCACCCACTTCACATCCGCACCCACCCACCTCAGGCTGCCGACCACTTCTTTGACCAGGTGCCTGACCTCGTCGGAGGCCGGAACCGCGATGAAGGCTCTGATACCCTCCAAGTCTATACCCCTCTGCCTGCCAGGTGGATTCTTATCATGTCCAGGGCATGGACGGCAGCCTTGAGTTTGACGATCTCCCTGCTTCCCGCAAAGACATGCTCGCTCACAACACAGCCTTCCGCGTGCGCAAGTCCCACGTATACAAGTCCGACAGGCTTGGTCTTTGTGGCCCCCGAAGGACCTGCAATCCCGGTGGTTGAAAGCCCCAGGTCCGAGCCGGCAAGCCGCTTCACACCTTCGGCCATTGCTTCGGCGACCTCGCGGCTCACCGCCCCACGGGCTTCTATGAGGTCTCCGTCGACGGCGAGGCTCTCTATCTTCGCCCTGTTACTGTATGATACTATCACCCTGTCCAGACACGCGGATATACCTGCTACCTGTGTAAGGAGATGGCCGATCAGACCTCCCGTGCAGGACTCGGCCACCGCGAGGGTGATCCCGCGCTCCAAGAGGGCATTGCCGACAACCAGATTGAGATTCTCGCCGGCTGCTGAAAACGCATAGGCCCCAAGCAAGGGAAGGATCTGTTGGGTAGCTTCTTCCAGCCTGCCGGCCACCACACCGGGGTCGGCTCCGACAGCAGTCAGCCGAAGATCGACACCCTCGGGTCTGGGAAGGTAACCAAGACTTACGGGGAGATCCCCGGCCACCGGAGCCAGATCTGACTCGATCTGTGATTCACGGATGCCGGTGGTCTTTATAATCCTGGTGCTTGAAACCTCATCCTTGGGAAGGTCTTTGAGAAGGCGCACAATCGCACCCTCGAATATGGATTTCATCTCGCGCGGTACCCCCGGCAACACGAAAAGCCGCCGCCCCTCGTGCTCGAGGTCCAGGCCGACGGCGGCCCCGACGGGATTGCCCATTGTGGCCGCTCCTTCAGGGACCAATGCGAGGGCTTCCACCACCCGGGGCGAGACAGGCTTCCGGCCTTTCCATCTTTCTGCGAGCCGGGCATGGAGGTCTCTGTCGATGACCATCTTTCTTCCCACGGCTCGCGCCACAGCCTGCTTGGTGACGTCATCCCCGGTCGGACCGAGCCCTCCGGTTATGAAAACCAGGTCCGCATCTTCCAGTGCCGACCGGATCTCGCCGCATATCTCGGCAACATCATCCCCGACACTGGACATGCGCCGGACACCTATGCCGAGTTCGGAGATCCTGCCGGCCAGATAGGCCGCGTTGGTGTCCACGACATGGCCGCTTACAATCTCATCGCCGACAGTGAGGATGTTCGCCTGCATCGTCGCCTATCCTGTGACAAACCTGACCAGATGAAGCACGGCAGCCGTATAGGCCCCGGCTATCCCGTCATCCAGCATGATCGCAAGACCGCCACCAATGTTCTCCGCGCGTCCGGCGGGAAAGGGTTTCACGATGTCGAAAAAGCGAAAGATCAGGAACGCAGCCAAGATCCAGGTCCAGGCAACAGGGAGTGCGTAAAGCGCCACCAGCATCCCCCAGACCTCGTCCACGACTATCCTTTTGTTGTCCGGTCCGAAGAGAATCTCACACCTGTGGGCCGAGGCGACACCTACGACGAAGACAATCCCGATTGAGATCACCCAGCCGGTTCCGTGCCCGACCGAGAGCACACCCAGGCTTACCAGGATGAGATAAAGCACCACCCCACCGGCGCTTCCCACGGTCCCCGGGAATAGCGGGAAGTAACCTGAATAAACCGCCGTACCGATTATCTTCGCCAGCTTGTCGGCAAGGGCCTTCCTCAATTCGAACCCTTGCCATCTTCGCACCTCATCTCGCAGAGGTTACCGATGCCGGCCAGCGTCTCGATCTCGCGCCAGCGCCGGTCGACTTCCTCCTGAGCGGTCTTTAGGAGGTCCGGGTGATCCTTGAAATGCGAGAAACGGCCCTGCCTACCCGTCCAGGCGCTCAGGGGGAGTTTCTCCTTGGGCGTATAGGTTATACGCCAAGTCCCCTCATCATACTCATAGAGCGGCCAGAAGCAGGTGTCCACGGCCAGCTTGGATATCTCTATGGTCTTCTCCATCGGATAACGCCATCCCCGGTGACACGGAGAAAGGATGTTTATGAAGCTGGGCCCGTCCTTGGCAAGAGCCTTCTCAACCTTCTTGGCCAGATCGTTCCAGTGACTCGGCGACGCCTGGGCAACGTAGGGAATCCGGTGGGCCACCATAATCTTGGTGATGTCCTTGTGATACTGCTGTTTGCCCGGTATCACCTCCCCGGCGGGACAGGTCGAGGTGGCCGCCCCGAACGGGGTGGCGCTGGACCGCTGAATACCGGTATTCATATAGGCTTCGTTATCGTAGCACACGTAGAGCATGCGGTGGCCTCGCTCCGCCGCACCGGAGAGGGCCTGGAGCCCGATGTCATAAGTGCCGCCATCACCGCCGAAGGCTATGAAACGTATATCCTTGTCGATCTTGCCCTGACGTTTGAGCGAACGATAGGCGGACTCGACACCACTGACCGTGGAAGCTACATTTTCGAAAGCGTTGTGGATAAAGGGCACCTTCCAGGCCGTATACGGGAAGATGGTGGTAACCACCTCCAGGCAGCCTGTGGCACAACCCACAACCGTATCCTTACCCGCCGCCAGGAGCACCTGCCTGGCTACAATTGTCGCTGCACATCCGGCGCAGGCGCGGTGACCTCCCGTCAGCAGGTCTTCACGTTTGGATAGTTCCTTTAGACTAGGCACGCGGTACCTCCTATTCCCTCACACCCAGAAATCCGATCTCGTCGGGGCTCTTGCTGTCGGCGGCGACTCCCTTGAGCTCCTCGAAAGCCTGTTCCACGTATTCGCCCGGCATATCTCTTCCGCCCAGCCCGTAAATGTAGCCCTTGACGGGCACCTTGACGTTATCGTAAAGGGCCGATCTCACTTCGATCGCAAGCGGTCCCCCCTGACTTCCGAAGGACACAGCCCTGTCAAGAACGCCCACGGCCTTGGCTCCGGCCAGGGCCTCTCTCACCTGCACATACGGGAAGGGCCTGAAGGAACGTATCTTGAGGAGACCCACCTTCTCACCTTTTTCCCTTAAACCGTCCACCACGGCCTTGGCGGTCCCGCACGTGGAGCCCATCGCGATCACTATGCGTTCCGCGTGATCGGTATGGTACTTCTCCAAAAGGCCGTAGGCCCTGCCGGTGGCTTTTTCGAATTCCGCGCCCACGCGCTCGATCACACCGGGAGCCCGCTTCATTGCCTCTATCTGCGGGATCTTGTGTTCGAAGTAGTAGTCATGGAAATCCAGGGCGCCGAAGGTGGTTGGGTTGTCCGTATCCAGCAGATTGTGCACCGGCTGGAATTCGCCGATGAAATCGGTGACGAACTTGTCCGGCACCAACTCCACCGGTTCCAGCGTGTGGCTCAGTATAAACCCGTCCAGGCAGTTCATCACCGGAAGCAGCACATCCCGGTCCTCCGCGATTCTCACAGCCTGGATGGCGTTGTCATAAGCCTCTTGAGAGTTCTCGGAGAACAGCTGTATCCACCCCGTGTCCCGGGCACCCATCGCATCACTGTGGTCGCAATGGATGTTGATCGGGGCGCTGAGGGCCCGATTCACGACCCCCATGACGATAGGGAGCCGTGTGGAGGCCGCGATATAGACGATCTCCCACATGAGGGCCAGACCGTTGGCCGACGTCGCGGTCATCACGCGCGCTCCCGCCGCAGAAGCGCCTACGGCGGCGCTCATCGCGCTGTGTTCGGATTCGACGAGAACGAACTCGGTCTTCACATCGCCATCGGCCACGTAATCCGCGAACTTGTGCATCAACTCGGTCTGCGGTGTGATCGGATAAGCCGCCACCACATCGGGATTCACCTGCCGCATAGCCTCGGCCACCGCATCGTTCCCGGTAAGCGCTGTTACGATTTTTTCTTTAACGGCTTTCATCACTCCTGCTCCTCTTCCTTCTCCATGCCCTCCTGCACCATCTCTATCGCCTTTATCTTCGGAGGGCAAACCTCTGCGCAGATCCCGCATCCCTTGCAGTGTTCGTAATCGATCCCCTTGACCTTGCCGTCCTTCACCGCGACGGCGGAATCGGGACAGTAGATCCAGCAGAGCAGGCAGTTCGTACATTTGGATTCGTCCCTGACCGGTCTGAAGGTTCGCCAGGAACCGGTCTCGAAATCCTTGGCATTTCCCGCCTCGTCTATTCTACCTCCGATCGCCAGTTCCTTCCAACCCTTCGCTTTCATTTGTCGCCCCTTACCTCTTCGTATGCTCGCTTCAGCGCCTTCTTGTTGCCCTCCACCACGGCCTCATCGAACTTACCTTCGAACTTCTTGCCGATTATGGCGGCCATGTCATCGATATCTGCAAGATCGGTCACCTTGAGAAGGGCACCTATCATTGGGGAATTCGGGATCGGTTTTCCGATCTCATCAAGTGCTATCCCTGTGGCATCCACGGTGTACACACTCCCCCCGGTAAGACCCAGGGTCTTGCGCATGGCCTCCGGGGCATCGGGAGAATTCACAAGCACGGTGCCCCCGGACCTCAAGCCCGAAGTGACATCCGACGTCCCGATGAGTGTCGAATCGAGCACCACCACAATCTCCGGCTGGTTCACCCCACAGTGGAGCTTCACCGGCTCGTCACTTATCCGGTTATAACCTCTTATGGGCGCGCCCATACGCTCGGGGCCGTAATCCGGAAACCCCTGCGCATACTTACCCTGTTCGATCAGGGACTCGGCCAGCAGGAATACCGCCGTCTTCGCCCCTTGTCCGCCACGTCCATGCCACCTTAACTCCAACGTCTCAGCCATCGCTTCCTCCTGGAAAACTATTTTATGTCACCCCGGCCCTGGATTGCCCGGGCGAGGGTCAGCTCATCGGCAAAGTCAAGATCGCTGCCCATCGGCACGCCTCTGGCGATGGCCGTCACTCGCACCCCCAGAGACTTGACTACCCCGGCGATGTAGTTGCAGGTCGTCTCTCCCTCCACGGTTGGATTGGTGGCGATTATGACCTCATCGATCCCGAGATCCTCGATCCTCCGGGCCAGCCGATCTATGGACAAGTCCTCGGGCCCTATACCATCCAGAGGCGAAAGCCGCCCATGCAGGACATGATAGAGCCCCCTGTATTCACCGGTTCTTTCTATCCCCATGACATTCCCCGGCTCCTCGACAACACAGATCACGGAGCGATGTCTTCGGGGATCCGTACAAACCGAACAGGTCTCGCTCTCGCTGATGGCGCCGCACTCAGAGCAGTAGCCGACCTTGTCTTTCATTTCCACAATGGCATCCACAAGCGACCGCACCTCCTCCTCCGGAGTCTTTAGAAGATAGAGCGCTATCCGCTGTGCGGTCCTCCTGCCGATTGTGGGCATCTTGGCAAGTTCCTGAATCAGTCTCTCGATCCTTTCGGAGCCACCTACCACTTCTCACCTCAACCCAGGAGACCCGGGGGTATGCCCATGCCGCCCGTGACCTTGGAGATCTCGCTCATCATCATCTCCTGGGAACGCCGCTTCGACTCGTTAACCGCAGCGACTATAAGGTCTTCAAGCATCTCCACGTCGTCTTTGTCAACAACCTCGGGATCTATCTTGATACTCAGGATCTCCTGCTTGCCGTTGGCTACTACCGTGACCATTCCCCCACCCGCAGTGGCCTCAACCGTCTTCTCACCCACTTCGTCTTGAATCCGCTTCATCTCACTCTGAATCTTCTGGGCTTGCTTCATGAAATTACCTAAACCTTTAGCCACCCGATTCACCTCCTCAGTTCACCGGCTGCTCTCCGGCAGCCTCCTTCCTTCGCCTAATGCCGACCACTTTGCCACCCAGGCTTTCCACCAAGGACTTTATGACCGGATCGTTCTCGACAATGGCTGTTACATCGTCGGCTTTCGGCGATCCGTCCCGGGCCTTCCGATCCTCGGCTTTGACCGTGGTTTTGACGGTCACCGAGTTATTGGTAAGCTTCCGCAGCTCTTCTGTCAATATCCTGAGATTCTGCCCTTTGAGAACCTGGCTCTGGTGGAAGGCAGTCGGCAGCTGAAGCCAGCATACCCCCTCCAGCAGCTTGGGGACCTCACAGAGATCGAGAACAGAAGCAAGTGAGGCACTCGTCTCTCTAAGGCTCTCGATAACATCCTGCCACGAGCCGACGATATCGGCTGTCGCACCGGCGGCCGGCCGCGGATCCTGCTTGGGAGCACGCTCGCGCTTCGGCCCGGCAGGCTTGTCCGCCGGCTTATCTTTCTTGGGAGAGGACCCGGCCGGGGAACGGTCTCCGCCGCCCTTCTTGAGCATCTCGACGATATCCGCAACCCTGGCAATGAACTTCACGTTGGCCATCCTCAGGATCACGGACTCCAGCAGGTATCTCTGGTGAGTGGCCCGTTTGATCCTGTCTTCGGCATCGGCAATCATAGAAAGCAGTGTAAGCAGATACTGGGTGTCCATATTGTCCGCCTGCCCGGCGATTGTCTTGCGCGTGTCATCGGTAAGCCCCTGTAGTTCCCGGGTTTCCGGATCGATCGAGAAGACCATGAGATAACGGATCCATTCTGTGAGCGCGCCCACCAGGTCGAGTGGATCTATGCCTCCGTCGAAGGCTTCTCCGGTGAGTTTTAGGACATCCGCCTCATCTCCCCGGATCACCGCACCGGCTATCCTCGACACCGTTTCACTACCTCTCAAGCCCATTATGGGTCTTATGTCTTCCTCGGTTGCCGAGCCCCCACTGAAGGCCAGTATCTGTTCCAGCATGCTTTGGCCGTCCCGCATGCTCCCGTCCGCCCGCTGCGAGATCACACCGAGCGCGCCCGCATCGCACTTGTAGCCTTCGGTCTCGCAGATCTGCTCGAGCCTCGCGGCGATGAGATCGGCGGGAATGCGACGGAAATCGAATCTCTGGCAGCGGGAGACTATGGTCTGCGGGACCTTGAGAGGCTGTGTGGTCGCGAACATGAAGACCACGTGGGTCGGCGGCTCTTCGATGGTCTTAAGGAGGGCGTTGAAGGCCTCCTGGGTGAGCATGTGGACCTCGTCTATTATATAGACTTTCCTCTTACCCCCTACCGGTGCATAGCGCACGCTCTCCCTCAGGTTTCTTATCTCATCTATGCCCCGGTTGGAAGCGCCGTCGATCTCTATAACATCCATGCTGGTACCCTGGGCTATCTCACGGCACACCGGGCATTCCCCGCAAGGCTTCACGGTGGGGCCCTCGGCGCAGTTGAGGGACTTGGCAAGGACCCTGGCCACGGTGGTCTTCCCGACCCCTCTCGGACCGCAGAAGAGATAGGCATGCGCGACACGTCCCGACTGGATCGCATTCTTCAGGGTTCTCGTGACATGCTCCTGGCCGATCACTTCATCGAAAGTAAAGGGACGCCACTTCCTGGCGATCACCACATATCCTTCGCTCGTCTTCTCGTCCATGACGCACACACCCTCGTTTTTGAACCAGGCCGTGCACCCTTCCTCGACCTTGTTACCCGGGTGCCTGCCGGACAGCCAGCTCCAACCAGGTTACCCTACGGCACATGGAGGGTCTCGCTTACCGCTGCTACCTTCCGGTCCTGACGGGGTTCACAAGTCTCCATTGCGTAGGACCTGGTCTTCATCACCACTTATCCGGCCGCTTCCCCGAGAAGCCAAGACCTCAGTAGGGAATTCAACCCCGCTATAGCGGGTTGCGGGTTACAGGGCACCGCTACCTCCCCGTCTAGCACGACCCGGATAGATTATGTTACTCGCGGAGTCCTGCCTGCATCATGCAGGCCGACCGACATTCCAGACGGCTATCTAACGTGCCTCAACATACCAGCAATGAGCCGGCCGGTCAAGCTTGGAAAGTCCGCGGTCCTCTCCCGAAGAGGTCGTAGCGTCGCGTCTCCAGTGGCAGCAAACGGTTTGTGTAGCGTCGGCTCTCCGTGGCCGACGGGTCTTGCTGCGCTCGCCGTTCGGTCACTGTCCAGCATCACATTCGTCGTGGCGGGAGTGACGACGCTACGAAACGGGTGGAGAGCATAGCCCATCTCTTACTCGTAGTACTTAAGGGCTTCGGGCATCCAGTTCTGAAGATCGACTATCCGGGTTTCACTATTGGGATGAGTTGAAAGAAACTCGGGCGGCTCCCGATCGCCATACTTCTGCTGCATCTCGCGGCCCTTGGATCGTAGTCGGCTTTGGCCATGTAGATAAGCCCCAGATGGTCAGCCTCGCTCTCGTGGGTACGGCTGTAGGGAAGCACATAGAGCAGGGTGGCTCCCACCCCGTAGGCGACCCTCGCCATTTCCAGCGTTCTTGCGTTCCGGGTATCAAGCGCCTCATCGAGCGCGATACCACCCAATTGGAACATCAACATCTGCGTCATGCGCTCCGCGCCATGCCGGGCGATCGCATGGGCAATCTCATGGGCCATGACCGTGGCGATTTCGGCATCGGTGGATGCGAGCTCGGTAATCCCGGTATAAACCGCGACCTTCCCACCGGGCAGGCAGAAGGCATTGGCGATGCTGTCGGCCTCGATGAGGTTGAACTCCCACTCGTAATCATCTTTCCCGGTCACATCGGCAATGCGCATGCCGATTGATCTTATTCTCTCAGCCTCCGCCCGGTCGTTCGAGAGATTCGATTCGGCAAGCACCTCTTCATAGGCCCGGACACCCATTTCCAGCTCTGTCGCTTCGCCCACGAGCAAGAAGCGGCTGCGCCCCGTGAAGGGCACCTTGCTGCAAGCGGCTGTCGCAAGTGCCGATACAAGTAGCAGGATCAGGAGGTGTCGGAGAGATTCGGAACGCTCAAGGCCACGCCACATAGTTACCACCCTGTCCTTTCTACGGTCTTGGATGCCTGTGGTCGGCCTCAGGTTCCCACCATGTGGGACCCTTTTCAAGGGTTTTCGCTTGCGCGCCCGGTAAAGCACAGGCGGCGGGCTTTGGGGCCCGCCGCCTATGTGGTGGAGATGAGCGGATTCGAACCGCTGGCCTCTGCCTTGCGAAGGCAGCGCTCTCCCATCTGAGCTACATCCCCTTTTCTACCGTCACCCTTCCCGGGTCGCTGACGGCCTTGAGGACCGCCACATCCGATGTTACGCGGCCGATGACATCCACGGGGCTCGCCGGCACAATGTCATCTTCACCGCTCACCGGGGTCTTCCCATAGAATATACAGAATGCATGCCCGGTAGGCCAATAGCCGATGTCGCCGAGATTCACGGTTGCCTGCGGGGCCTCGAGACCGGCGTCTACAGGTATCCTGAAGTAGATCTCATCGCCCCAGGTACAGCCGTTGGCTTCAAACGGCAATGCCTCCCAGACAAGCCTTGCCGTCTTCGAGTCATTAAGCTCGGCATCCAGCACGATGTCGCCGACCCTTATCTTGATGGGCTTCAAGTTGCCTCCGGACCCCTTAACGCATCCTCCATTCGATTCGCACTGCCGTCGGGCACGGAGACCCGACGCTACACAGACGTTCGTTGCCCCAGAAGTGGCGGCGGTGCGCCAATGCTATCAT
>JALGWN010000048.1 GCA_025774115.1 bacterium | reverse complement strand
TTGCGACCAGGCCTCTAAGCGACCGCGCCCACATCGTCAACCGGTTGGCGATGGTCTCCGAAGCCAAGTCACTTCTCGAGTGGGACAAGAGCCTGCCGATATCGGGTGTCTATGAGATAGGCGGTTCAATCTCGAAGGCAAAGGTGCCCGGATCCGTTCTCGATGCGGGCACCCTCCTTCGCATAGGCCAGGCTGCCAAGGGTGCTCGAATCGTTCGTGATTTCATTGAAGCCAACAAGGCTGAGGCTCCCTGCCTCTGGAGGCTCGGCTCGAACCTGAGACCCCTAAGAGACCTCGAAGACGAGATCGAAGCCGCGATAGACGACGACACCAACATTAGGGACAGTGCTTCGGCGGAGCTCAAGCGTATCCGCCGTGAGAAGGCCAAGGTGAGTACTCGCATCTCTTCGTCTCTCTCCGGTATTCTGGCAAGGGAGAATCTGCAGCCCCACCTGCGGGAGAGCCTTGTCACCATAAGGAACGGGCGCTATGTGATACCGGTTAGGGCCGAAGCCAAGGGAAAACTGGAAGGTATAGTCCATGATACATCCCAGAGCGGGGCCACGGTCTTCATAGAGCCGATGGCCACCGTGGAGCTCAACAACGCCCTCAGAAGCCTGGAACTTGCCGAGAAGGATGAGATCGTGCGTATCCTCGCGAGGCTCACGCGTTTGGTGGGGGGCTCGGCCGGGGACCTCACGGTCAACCTGGAGATACTGACGGAACTCGATGTCATCAATGCCGCAGCCCGCTTCAGTCTGGATTTCGACTGCATCCGCCCGGCCCTGAGTGACGATGGGAGGACGGTCATAAGAGACGGCAGGCATCCCCTCCTCACACATACCCAGCGGGCCAAAGGGGGAGAACCTGTCGTTCCCCTGGACATCGCAGTGGGGGGCGAAAGGCCGGGGCTTCTTATAACAGGGCCCAATGCCGGCGGGAAGACCGTGGCCCTCAAGACTGTGGGGATAATGACGCTTCTTACCCGAACGGGCTTTCATGTTCCCTGCGGTGAGGGGACCGCCATTACCCTTTTCGGGAAAATCTATGCGGACATAGGTGACGAGCAATCCATCGAGCTCAGCCTGAGCACCTTCACCTCGCACATGAGAAACACGATAACGATACTTGACAACGCCGACAGCAATTCCCTTATTCTACTTGATGAGGTTGGTGCGGGCACGGATCCTTCAGAGGGATCGGCACTGGCCAGGACGTTGATCGAAGAGCTGCTTAAGAAGGGGGCAACGATAGTTGCCACGACTCACCACATGAGCCTCAAGATCTTCGCTCATGACAATCCTCGCCTGGAGAACGCATCCATGGAGTTTGATACCGAGGCCCTCAAGCCCACCTACAGGCTCATTCAGGGCGTGCCCGGTGCAAGCCACGCCTTCGAGATAGCGGCCCGGCTGGGAATGCACGAGGGGGTGCTTGCCAGAGCCAGGGAATACTGTGGCGAGCAGGGTGTGAGGTTTGAGGATCTTACGCGCGATCTTCTGGAGCGGATGAGAAGGCTGGCGATAGAGGAGGCCGGTGTCGAAGCCAAGCGGAAGAGCGCCGACAAGTTGCTGGCCGAATACGAAGCCAGACTCGATCATATCAAGCGCTACAACAGGCAGATCAAGAAGGAAGCCCTCAAAGAAGCGAAGACCTACGTGGATGAGGCCAGACGCAGGGCCACGCAGGTCGTGAAGGATCTCAAGAAGGCCCGGGTCCGTCCCGAGGAGGTGCGGGTCGTCGAGAAGCGAATGCGGCAGGAAGCCGGAGAGATAAGCGAGGAGATCGAGGAGATAGAGGAGGCCGAGAGCACCAGGCGGCCTCTGGAGCGGATCGAGGTTGGAGCAAGGACCTATGTCAAGCCGCTGGATCGGGATGGTATGATACTCTCGGAGCCCGACAGCAGGGGGCGGCTGGAAGTCGTGGTGGGGGCCCTGAGGGTTGAGGTGGGGACCGGGGACCTCTTCGAGCCGTCGAGTGCGTCGCCGAAACCGGTGTCCGGGACGGTGGAATTCGAGGCCAAGGAGGTGCCGGGCGAGATCGAAGTCCGCGGCATGACAGCGGAGGATGCCTGGGAGACCGTGGACAAGTACCTGGACGATGCCGATCTTCAAGGCCATCCTTCGGTGAGGGTGATACACGGTAAGGGCAAGGGGATCCTGGCAAAGAAGATCCGTGAGATGTTGGCCTCCCATCCGAGGGTGAAGGCCTATCGTTTTGGGGACCTGGCTGAGGGTGGGACAGGTGTGACCGTAATAGAGTTCGACCGAGGTTAGGCATGGCGTATTCCATTCCCGAGGACATCATCGAAAAGGTCCGGGAACGGTCGGACATCGTTGAGATAATCGGCGACCATGTGCCTCTAAGACAATCGGGCAGGAACTTCAAGGCCCTCTGTCCTTTCCATCCGGAGAAATCGCCTTCCTTCATGGTGAGTCCCGAGAAGCAGATCTACCATTGCTTCGGATGCGGAGCCGGCGGCAATGTCTTCAGCTTCCTGATGCAGGCCGAAGGGATGACCTTCCCGGAGGCCGTGAAAGATCTGGCCAAACGCTACGGTATAGAAATGCCCGAAGGCCTCCCCAGGGCCAGTACCGAAGCCTCACTTGCTTACCGGATAAACGCTATGGCGGCTAAGGCCTATAACGCCGCACTTCTCGCAACCAAGGAGGGCAAGGGAGCCCGCAAGTATCTCAGGGCGAGGACCATCGGCGAGGATGTGGAGAAAGACTTCCTCCTGGGATATGCGCCGAGAGCGGCCAACCTCCTCATCTTGGAAGCCAAACGCCGCGGGATTGATGAGAAGAGACTCGCCGCGATGGGTCTTGCGATTGAGCGGGACGGGAAACTCAGGGATCTCTTCCGGGGGAGGTTGATGTTCCCCATAGCGAGTGCCGGTGGGAGGATACTCGGTTTCGGGGGCCGGGTATTGGATGAGGGGACGCCCAAGTATCTCAATTCCCCGGAGACCCGGCTTTTTAAGAAGTCGGATATCCTCTTCGGGATTCACCGTGCAAAGGGCCACCTGCGGACGGCCGGGCTCGGGATAGTCGTGGAGGGTTACATGGATGTGATACCGCTCCATGCCCAGGGGCTGGCCAACACGGTGGCATCGCTCGGCACAGCCTTCACTTTCGAGCAAGCCGCCCGGCTGAGGCGATACTGCAGCGATGTTGTGATCCTCTATGACGGTGACGATGCCGGAAGGATCGCCGCCCTCAGGGCCTGTGAACCCGCCGTCCAGGGAGGGCTCAAGGTCAAAGTGGCAAGGTTGCCCGAAGGGCACGATCCCGACTCTTTTCTCAGAGAACGGGGCAGGGAAGCGGTGGAGAAGGTGATTGCCGACGCGGCCTACTATGTGGACTTCGTTTTCTCCCAGACGCAATCGGACGATATAGAGGAAGCCGTGAGGTTCGTTCTCAAGATGATCAGCAAGATCAGGGAACCGATTAGGACCGCGCTCGATCTGAAGCGGCTGTCAGAGCGGAGCGGTATCCCGGAGGTCATGCTCCAGACCTCCTTGAAGACCGTCTCGAAGGACAGGCTGGACCCCGCCGGTGAGCATAAACGTGAGACTATCACTTGCGATAGGATCGAGAAGTCCATAATTTCTATATTGGTCGGGTTACCGGATTATGTCGATGGGATCATGGGTGCGATTTCGCCGGAAGACTTCGCGGATCGCAGGATGAGGAAGATCGCCGAGGTCATGCTCGAAAGGAAATCAAGAGGACTGGCCTCCGATGTGAGTGCCCTGGTGTCGAGTATCGACGATGAGCCCACGAAGAAACTCCTCATCGACTGCACGGTAAACAGCGATATCACCGGAGATCCTGATCGCATAGTATCCGATCATATCTCGTATCTGAAGAGGAAAGCGATTCAGAGGGAGATAAACAAGCTACGCAAGCGGATACAGGTTGCCGAAAAGGAGGGCGATGCTGAACTGCTAAAGTCTTTGTTATCCAAACGGCAGAGTCTTGCTCAAGATCTTAAGCTACTTTCGGCCTAACCTTTTGGGCAGAAGTGATGCCCCCAAGGGGAAAGGGGAAAGCAGAATATGAAATCCGGATTGAAACGGGTTTTTGTCAAGAAACTCAAGGAACTGGCGGTAAAGCAGAAGTACATCACGATCGACCAGATCAATGAGTTTCTTGGCATAGACGCCACGGTCGAGGATATGGACAAGGTCCATATCATGTTCCGCGACATGAAGATCGATGTGGTGGATTCCCCTGAGGAGGCTCTCAAGAAGCGAGCTAAGAAGGAAAAGGAGAAGGCCAAGCGTATGGAAGCCCAGGTGGCTTCTCAAAGCATGCGATACGACGATCCTATCCGCATGTATCTGAGAGAGATGGGGAAGGTACCGCTTCTTGACAGGGCAGGCGAGATAAGGCTTGCCAAGCAAATCGAGGATGGGCAGGCCAAGATCGAAGCCGCAGTATTCGGCTGTCCGTCCGCACTGACGGACCTGGCTGCGCTGGCCCAGAAGCTCGACATGGGCAGAATTAAGATCGAAGAGTTTGTTCAGGTGGATATGGGTGCCTGGGGCCCCATGTACACCGGACGAAAGGAGAGGCAGAGGGCCCTGAGGTGTATCAAGAAGACCCTCAAGTATCATGATCAGATAGAGGCGCTGGAGCAGAGCCTCGGATCTAAGACAGGCAAGAAAAAGGCTGATGCCATAAGGGCCCAGATCGATAAGACCGCCCAGAAGAGACTGAAGGAATGTCTAAGCCTGAGACTCCACCGCGACCAGATAGCCAAGCTCGCTGAGAAACCGAAGAACCTTGCGGCAAGGATCCTGGAAAGTGAGAAGGAGTTAGAAGACGTTGAGCGCGAATGCAGGTTCCCTGCCGACCAGGTCCTCGCCCTCGCGCGGCTTTGCCGGAAGGGCAAGAAAGAGGTCCGCAAGGTCGCCCGGCAGACGGGGCGGGGAAGAGAAGACTGGATAGGCTTCGAGAAGCGCGTGCGCAATGCCCGCAGGAAGGTAAGAAGGGTAGAGAACGAAGCCAGGATCAACCGGGTTGGTCTCATGGTAATCGTGGATGAGATCGGCTTGGGTGAAAACATGGTGAACGACGGCAAGAAGCGGATGGTGGAGGCCAATGTACGGCTGGTTATATCAATAGCCAAGCGTTACGTGAACCGCGGTCTGGAGTTTCTGGATCTCATCCAGGAAGGAAACAGCGGGCTGATGCGGGCGGTCGAGAAGTTCGACTACAAGAAAGGGTACAAGTTCTCCACATACGCCACCTGGTGGATCAGGCAGGCCATCACACGGGCCATAGCCGATCAGGCGAGAACGATCAGGGTGCCCGTGCACATGATCGAGGCCATCAATAAGGTGCTCCGTGCGTCACGCCGGCTGGTGCAGGAGTACGGGCGGGAACCTTCTCCCGAGGAGATAGCGAAGACCCTCGATCTTCCTCTCGACAAGGTAAAGAGCGTGCTCAAAGCCGCCCAGGAACCGATATCTCTGGATAGACCCATCGGTGAGGACGAGGACAGCAATCTGGGGGACTTCATCGAAGACACCCGGGTGGTGTCTCCGGCCGCTTCAGCAGCGTTTGTCATGCTGCAGGAGCAGATGAGTAACGTCCTTTCCACGCTCACCAGGCGCGAGGAGAAGGTGATCAGACTCCGGTTCGGACTTGGTGACGGCTGTCCCCGGACGCTCGAGGAGGTGGGCAGCATATTCAATGTGACACGCGAGAGGGTTCGCCAGATAGAGGCCAAGGCCCTCAGGAAGCTCAAACACCCGTCACGGGCGCGGAAGCTGACGGGTTACATAGAGTTGCCCTAGTTTTAGCTTGACGCTCTATCGGACCGCCTTAATATATAGATTAACATTGGGGGCCCATAGCTCAGTTGGTTAGAGCGCCCGGCTCATAACCGGAAGGTCCTAGGTTCGAGCCCTAGTGGGCCCACCATTTGTGTTGGGATATGGGCGATTAGCTCAGTGGTTGAGAGCGCCCGCCTCACACGCGGGAGGTCACTGGTTCAAATCCAGTATCGCCCACCATTTGGGAACGAACAGATGCTGAAGCCTTTGCCAAAGAAGAAGCCGGTCCGCAAGATACGCGGATCGGAGGCTTGTACTCCAGGCGTGTACCGCAGGTCGGTACACGCCTTTTTCTTTTTGCGGGAGGCGTCTCTTGAAAGCTGAAATCCTCGATCAGCTTCTGGATGAGTTCGCTCCGCCTGCGAGCTCTCTGTCCCGAGGGGAGGACTATCTCCTGGGCAGGCCCGGGCTTCAGGTGGACAAGTTCTTTGTCGCCTGGAGCGCGGCACAGCTCGAGGGCATAATCCGAAAGTCCAGGAAAGGCGACGGCGCCTATGTGGCCTACCTGGGGTGCCTCAATGAGCGGTTGCGGTTCCTTTTCTCCCTCGGGCTTAAGGGCTGCGATGATTTTGTCGTGCGGTTCGTCAATCCCGCCTGGCGCTACCATTCCTGGGGTGTGGCTGCACGGTTGGCAAAGGATCTGGGAATGGAGGAGGCTCGGCCGGTCCAGGTGCTCGGCCGGGAGCGCAGCTTCAAGGTGGTCGCCTTCGTGCCGACCGCCGACATCGCGAGGGTGCGGGAATCGCTCTTCGGTGTGGGTGGTGGACGATACGGTCTTTACTCCAAGTGCTCTTTCTCGACCTCGGGTAAGGGGACCTTCTACGGTAAGAAGGGATCCAAGCCGACCTATGGTGAAGCCGGCAGGCTCGAGGAAGTCGCGGAGGAGCGGCTCGAGGTGCTGGTTCCTTCCGATAGAATCGGGAAAGCAATCTCGGCCCTTAAGAAAGCCCATCCATACGAGGAGCCGGTCATAGAGACCTACGAGGTGGGTTCACGCCGGGAATTCGGCGAGGGCAGGGCGGGGGTCCTGGCAAGGCCTATGGGTGCGACGGAGGCGTCGAGACGGATAGCCTCTGTCCTTGGGTCCCAGCCGGTCTACCTGTCGCGTGAATCCCAGTGCAGCAAGGCGATGATATGGGACGGGGAACCGGACAGAGGGATCTATGAGGCCCTTGTTCGGGATGTGGATCTTTATGTGGGCCCGGACAGCAAGGGATTGGCGAAGCTCATGGGGGATGGTATGCAGGCGGGTGTGATCGAGTTTCCTCAATACCGTTTTCTTATGGCCGGTGCCAGAGAGCTCATTTATATGGTCAGGGACAAATCCAAACGGGAGACTTGGGGTCTCAGAACGTTTTTGCCGTCGAAGGTTGGAAGGGAAGGGGATAAGGCATGAGAGAAACCAAGGAGCTTCTTCTGAATTTGCAGGAGCTGGATGATCAGATCGACACGCTGAAGGCTGAAGAGGAGTCGATTCCGGAGAAGAAGCATGACTTGGAAAAGGGTCTGGAGGCTCATCAGGCCGCGGTTGCTGCTGAAAAGAATGAATCTGTGGAGTTTGCCAAGAAGAGGAAAGAGCTTGAGATAGAGCTTGAAGATGGCAACACCAAGAAAGACAGATTCAAACATCAGCTCTTTCAGGTCAAGAGCAATCGTGAATACGAAGCTCTTCAGCACGAGATCACGGCTCTCGAGGAGAAGAACTCGGGCCTGGAGGACAAGATTCTCGAGATCATGGACAGGTCCGAACAGGTATCGCGGCAGATTACCGAGGACGAGCAGAATTTCAAGGCGGAGACAGCAACGGTCGGGAAAGCACAGACCAAGCTGGACAAGGAACAAGAGGATCTCAGACAGAAGATTGCGATCAAGGACGATGAGCGCAAACGCCTCGTGATCGATATGGATACCATCTTGCTCAAGCGTTACGACCGGATACGGGCGAACAAGGGGGGGCTTGCCGTAACCACCGTCAATACCGGTGCCTGCGGCGGCTGTTTCAGGCGCATCCCGCCCTATGAGATGCAGAATCTGAAGCGAGACGCCCAGATAATCATGTGCGAAGGCTGCGGGCGTATCCTGATATGGAGGTGGGACTAGGTTTGGCCGCTGAAAGAGACCTGGGCTATGCCCTTAAGCTGCTGGCCGCAGGCCAGACCGTCAAGGAGGCCTGGAAAGAGGCAGGCTTTACCTCGCGAAAGGATTTGGCGGACAGCCTCTTCGAACTTGCCGGAAAGACCGGAGGCAGGCGCCTAAGGCTGGTCGCCTATGCCGACGGGGCATCGATCGGCAATCCCGGGGATGCCGGCTGTGGGGCTCTTATCCTGGACGAGGAAGGCCAGGAGCTCCTCGAGGACTACAGATACCTCGGAAAGGCCACCAACAATGTGGCCGAATACCAGGGGGCCATCCTTGCGCTTGCCAAGGCACACGAGCTGGGTGCTCGCGAGATTGAATTGAGAGTTGACAGCAGCCTTTTGGCCAATCAGATTATGGGAAAGTACAGGGTGAAGAGTCCGCATCTGGCTCCCTTGTACCAGGATCTTAGGAAAAAAGTGGCACTGTTTGATAAATTTACGGTTACACTTATTAGCAGAACGGAGAACAAGCAGGCGGACAGGTTGGCAAACCTGGCCATATCTGCGCACAAAGGAGGTAGGCCCTGAGCAGGCTAGGTGGTCGCGCACAGGCCGGTCCTGTGTGAGGAAAGTCCGAGCTCCAGAGGGCAGGGTGCTGGGCAACCCCCAGTGGGAGCGATCCCAAGGAAAGTGCCACAGAAAACATACCGCCGGCCCGCCACGCGGGCCGGTAAGGGTGAAAAGGCGAGGTAAGAGCTCACCATTGCTTCCGGTGACGGAGGCAGATAGGTAAACCCCACCTGGAGCAAGACCAAATAGGGGAAGAGAAGCGGCCCGCTTCGTTATAATTCCCGGGTTAGGTCGCTTGAGGTGTGAGGGGACTCACATCCCAGATTAATGACCATCGCCGCCGCGGGGTAAGGGGAAGCGTCGCGGTGGAACAGAACTCGGCTTATTGCCTGCTCCGGTCCCCTTCTTCTGCCGAAGAAGGGGTCAAGTCTGCGTTGACGCAGACTTGACCCCACTGGAGACTGTATGGATGGGGGACCGAACCATAAGCGGAGCCGGAAGAGACCGACCGACACCGAGGGTGAGCTCGGCCGGCTCCTGGTTGACATCGAATACCTGCGCCCGGGAGCGGATCGGGAGCTCATAAGCAAAGCGTACTTCTTCAGCGCCGAAGCTCATGAAGGTCAGCAGCGCATGTCGGGCGCCCCCTACCTGACACACTGCGTGGAGACCGCACGTATTCTGGCGGAGCGCCATCTGGATTCGGTCACGATCGCCGGCGGGCTACTTCACGATATCGTCGAAGACACCTCCTTCAACCTCGAGCAGGTACGCAAGGAGTTCGGTGCGGAGATCGCGGTGATCGTGGATGGTGTTACCAACATAAGCGAGATGAGCTTCGAGAGTCCCGAACAGGAACAGATGGAGAAGTACCGGAAGATGCTTCTGTCCATGGCGAAGGATGTGAGGGTGATCCTTATCAAGCTGGCCGATCGGCTCCACAATATGCGCACCCTCCAGTATCTGCCCGATGATGACCGCCGGAGGATCTCCAGGGAGACGCTCGACGTGTTCGCACCGCTTGCCCACCGGCTCGGGATCGCTAAGATAAAGTGGGAGCTTGAGGATCTCTCCCTGAAGTGTCTTGACCCCGAGGCCTACGACATACTGGCGGGCCAGATTGACAAGAGCCGTGCGGAGAGAGAGGAGTACATCGAAGAACTCAAGGGGCCGTTGCAGACTGCTCTGAGGAAGAGCGGTATCAATGCCGAGATCACCGGCCGGGCCAAGCACTTCTACAGCATCTATATGAAGATGAAGAAGCAGGGCAGGCCGATCGAAGACATATACGATCTTCTGGCGATCAGGGTTCTCACCGAAAACGTCGTCGACTGTTACAAGGCGCTAGGGATCATACACGGCATGTACACCCCGGTGATAGAGCGGATCAAGGACTTCATAGCGACGCCCAAGCAGAACATGTACAGGTCGATTCACACCACGGTGATAGGCCCGAGGGCGGAGATGGTGGAGATCCAGATAAGAACTTTCGAGATGCACAAGACCGCAGACGAGGGCATCGCCGCTCACTGGCGCTATAAGGAGGGCGGCAAGACAGACGAGGAGCTGGACCGTCAGCTCTCCTGGCTTAGGCAGACACTGGAATGGTCGAGGGACCTGACCGATCCGCAAGAATTCATGTATTCTCTTAAGGCAGACCTCTATCATCATGAAATCTTTGTGTTTACACCACAGGGTGATCTGAAGAACCTGCCCCTTGGTGCCACACCCATAGACTTCGCTTATGCGGTTCACACCGAAGTGGGGAATAGGTGTACGGGGGCCAGGATCAACGGTAATCTGGTGCCCCTCACGAGCCGGCTCAAGAACGGCGACACGGTCGAAATCCTGACACAGAAAAATGCCGAACCGAGCAGGGACTGGCTTAAAACAGTGACGACACCCGGGGCCCGCTCCAAGATACGGAAATGGTTGAAGGTCAAGGGTTACCACGAGAGCGTGAGCCTGGGCCGGGACATGCTGGAACGCCAGTTCAAGAAGGCCCACAGGCCCTTCCCCTCGGAACGTGAGATCGATGACATAGCCCAGTCTTTCGGACGGAGTGACTCCGAGCATATTTTCTTCTCGGTGGGTTGTGGTGAGGTGTCGGGCGAACGTGTTCTCAACAAGATGTATCCCCAGGAGACCCAGACACCTACCCTCCGGACGGCGCCGCCCAGGGCCGGCCACCTCGCCGGAGTCAAGGTCCAGGGCATAGGCAATCTCATGATCCGCTTTGCGAAGTGCTGCCAGCCCGTCCCCGGTGATGATGTTGTGGGGTTGGTTACACGAGGTCACGGCATATCGATCCATCGTGCGGGCTGTGGCAATCTGCTGGCCCCCGACGTGGAAGTGGAGCGATTGATGGAGGTGGATTGGGATACCGACCGCGAGCAGGGCTTTTCGGTGGACCTGTTGGTTTTCTGTGAGGACAGGCGGAATCTCCTGGCCGATGTCGCCAAAGCGATATCCGATGAAAGCATCGATATCGTAAACGCCGACGTAGGCACTCGTGACGGCGTACCACAGGGCGTTTTCACCGTCCAGGTCAAGAACCTGAAACAGCTCGACAAGGTCATGAGCGTCACAACCAAGGTAAAAGGAGTCCACCGGGTCGTGAGAAGGGGCGATGCATCCGGTGAGTAAGGCGACGGTGCGCAGGGCCGTACCCACGTTTGGGGCCGGGCCCGGCCGCACACGGCTCGCTTACCCCGATCTCGAGAACCCCAAACTCGCGCATGGCGTTGTCGTGTTCAAGGAGCCGACCTTTGGACTGGATTACCGCGAGTGGGTCAACCGGGCTTCTCTGGAGCTCGAGACTCACCTCAGTTTAAACCCGCGAAGCATTGCAATCCCCCACCAGACGCACTCCGCCCGCGTGATAGATGTTGACACCGTGCCGTGTGGCGAATTGGACGGCGACGGCGTGGTGACCGCAACACCTCTCACCGCAATCGGCATAAGCGTATCCGATTGTGTGCCTCTGTTTGCTGTGGATCTCCAAGAGGGGGTGGTCGGCCTGGCCCACTGCGGTTGGCGGGGTGTGGCAGGCGGGGTGGTGGAAGAGCTGCTCGGAGTACTCGGAGCCGGGGGGAGCGACCCCGCCCGAGCATCGTTTCTCATAGGTGCAGCTATCGGACCGTGCTGCTACGAGGTTGGTGAGGATCTTCTAGCATGCTTCACGGCCGAGGAGGTGCGGAAGTTCTCGAGATCTATGGGGCGGGGCGTCTTCTTCGATCTCAAGGGAGTCGTGGCATCAAGGCTTGTTGCCTGCGGCGCTCGGCCGGGGAAGATTTCAATTGACATGTCCTGCACCTCATGCAAAAAGTACCTGTTGAGTTCGTACAGGGCGGATGGAAGGGACTGCGGGCGGATGCTTGCCTTTCTTATGTTGACCGAATGAGCGTCGAGATGTGGACGTTTGTACCTCCGGGGTGGAGATGAAAGCCGTCATACAAAGGGTGAAGAAGGGTGCGGTCAGGGTAGGGGACGAATCCATCGGCAAGATCGGAAATGGGTTTGTGATTCTACTGGGTGTAGGAACCACGGACACCGCCGAAGAGGCCGGGTGGCTTGCGAGGAAGTGTGCGGGCTTGAGAGTGTTCGAGGATAGAGAGGGGCTAATGAATCTGGGCCTCTCCGATGTCGGCGGGGAGGTATTGGTAGTCTCTCAGTTCACCCTTTACGGGGACTGCGAAAAGGGCAGACGCCCTTCTTTTGTGGAGGCCGCCCCGCCGGATAAGGCCGAGGAGCTTTATGGGGAGTTCGTCCGGGTCCTACGCGAACAAGGCATCCGGGTGGAGACAGGACGGTTCCGGGCAAAGATGGTTGTGGAGATCCTCAACGACGGCCCGGTTACACTGATACTTGAACGGTGACAGGCTGTGCCAAAGCGTTTTCCATTTACCGAGAAGCACTTGATCTTGGCGTCTTCTTCGCCGCGTCGGCGGTATCTCCTCCGGCTTGTACACATACCCTTTGTATTCGTGGTTCCCGATGTCAGAGAGGAGGACTATGCGGACAACGACCCGGTAGAACACGTTCTCAGGCTGTCGGCCCTCAAAGCCCGGTCGGTACGGGACAGGTATGACGAGGGTTACATACTCGGCGCGGACACGATTGTCGTACTCGACGGGTGCATACTCGGCAAGCCCGGCGGCGAGGCCGAGGCGAAGACGATGCTCAAGTCGCTTGCGGGCCGTACGCACGAGGTTTATACGGGACTCGGCCTCCTCGACGCAGCTACGGGTAAGGAGACCCGGGGCTACGAGCGGACCCTGGTCACAATGAGAAAGATGGAGGCGTGGGAGATAGACGCTTATATGGTGACAGGCGAACCCATGGACAAGGCAGGTTCGTATGGAATTCAAGGCTACGGAGCTGGTATAGTGGAGAAGGTGGTCGGTTGTTACTTCAATGTGGTTGGGCTTCCGATCGTAAGGTTGCTCCACCTCATAAGAGACCTGGATAGGATTCGCGGAGGTTGAGACCATGTCGGTGAAGAGTTATGACTTTCACGTCGATACCAAGGGCTACTGCGACATAGTCGACGTGAGCACGCAGGTGCAGGAGCTGGTAAGGAAATCTGCGCTGACCAACGGTATCGTAACGGTTTTCATTCCCGGTTCTACGGCCAGTGTGACCACCGTGGAATTCGAATCGGGACTTCTTTCGGATCTTCAAAATGCCTTCGACCGCCTGGTGCCGGCCGAACTCGAATACGCCCATGACGCACGCTGGGGTGACGGCAACGGGTTCTCGCACGTTCGGGCTGCCCTCATCAAGGCTTCACTCAGTATTCCTTTCAGCGATGGATCGCTTAATCTCGGTCACTGGCAGCAGATTGTGGTGATCGATTTCGATAACAGGCCCCGAAAGCGTCGGGTACTGGTACAGGTAATGGGGGAGTAGCGATCTTGGAAGTGCCGGTAAAGCCCATCGAATGGCTCGGTGACAGTGTGAGAATAATCGACCAGCGGTGCCTTCCCGACAGGGAGTGCCACCTCGATCTTGAAGATGCGGGCGAGGTGGCCGGGGCCATACGTGACATGGCTCTTAGGGGTGCCCCTCTCATCGGGATTGCGGCTGCCATGGGAGTGGCGGTCGAGTCGCGCAGATGGGTCTCAGCATCCTGGAGGGATTTCAGCCTGAGGATGGAAGATGCCGTCCAGCTCCTGAGATCTACGAGGCCTACGGCCGGCAATCTCTTCTGGGCCCTGGAGAGGATGAAGGGTGTCCTCGCCGGTTTCCCCGAGGAAGCGGTTCCCCGGGCGTGTTCCGATGCTCTCGTGGGAGAGGCGCTCAAGATCTACGAAGAAGATCTCGAGACCGGCCGTGAGATGGGGCGAATCGGCGGAGATCTTATCAAGGAGGGTTTTGCGGTTCTTACACACTGCAATGCGGGAGGGTTGGCCACATCGGGCTACGGCACGGCTCTGGCGCCGGTCTATGTGGCACGGGCGCGCGGTATCGGGTTCAGGGTGTATGCAGATGAGACCAGACCCTTGCTCCAGGGCGCTCGGCTTACCGCCTGGGAACTCCACAACGCGGGCATAGACGTGACCGTTATCTGCGATTCGGCAAGCCACCTGCTCTTGTCGAAAGGGATGGTTGACCTCGTGCTTGTAGGTGCGGACCGAATCACCGTGAGCGGAGACTTCGCAAACAAGATCGGGACCCTGGGGGTGGCCAGATCGGCGGCGGCCGCTGGAGTGCCTTTCTATGTGGTCGCGCCCACCTCAACCATCGACTTTGCTCTGGACAGGGGGGAGGATATCCCAATCGAAGAAAGGGAGGCTTCAGAGGTCACGGTCATATCCGGGACACGTATTACACCGCTTGATGTTCCTGCCTATAATCCGGCCTTCGATGTCACTCCGGCGGAGCTTGTCACCGGGTTCATCACCGAGAAAGGCCTTGTCACGCAGCCTTTCCGGGCAAACCTCTCCGGCTAGCCCGGATTATTCGCAAGGATGACGCCACCAGTGCCGGCAGATACGGCGCCGCAGCAGAGGGCTTGTGAATAATCCGGGCTAGAGACCCGGGGCGGCACAAAGGCGTTGACACCGGCTAAATACGATGTTACATTCACAGAAAGCTCCACTGTTCACAGAGCGTGGGAGGAGATAGATGGTGGAAGGTAAGGTCGAGAGCAAGTGGTATGTCGTCGATGCCGATGGGAAGGTCCTGGGAAGGCTGGCGACCCGGGTTGCCAGCATGCTTCGGGGCAAGCATAAGCCCCAGTATACGCCCTACCTGGACTTCGGGGACCATATCGTAGTGATCAATGCCGCCGGGATCGTGCTCACGGGCAAGAAGGCCGAGCAGAAGGAAATGACCAGATACAGCGGTTATCCCGGTGGGCTCAAGCGGGTGTCCTATAAGATATTGTTGAAGAAGAAGCCCGAAATGGTGGTGGAGCGTGCGATAAAAGGTATGCTCCCGCACACCAGGCTGGGTCGAAAGATGGCCAAGAAACTCAAGGTTTACGCTGGGCCGGAGCATCCGCATGAGGCCCAGCAGCCCGAACCATTGAAACTCGATTGATGAGGGGAGGTGATTAGTTGAAGACCCTGAGTCAGGCTACCGGCAGAAGGAAGGAATCCGTGGCCCGCGTCGCCATCCGGGAGGGTGACGGCCAGAGGATTGTGAACGGGAAATCCTTCAGGGACCACTTCCAGAGGGAAGTCTCCACGCTGATGGCGGAGGAGCCTCTGAGTGTCTATGCTTCTGCGGATAGTGTTGATGTGATCGTCGATGTCAGGGGTGGTGGAAAGAGCGGTCAGGCAGGCGCGGTTAGATTGGGTATAGCCAGAGCGCTGGCCGAGCTGGATCCGTCACTTCATAAGTCTCTTAGAGATGCCGGCTTTCTCTCTCGCGATCCACGTATGAAGGAGAGGAAGAAGTATGGTCAGCCCGGAGCCAGGAAACGGTTCCAGTTCTCCAAGAGATAATAGAGATTTCGCACGTCTTCTGATTCCTTTCTGGGTCTGAATCGACGGATTCGGTTGAAAGGAGCCGAAGGAGATGGAGGCATAACCCGAAGCGAGGTATAGGTATGACAGTCGGAAGCATTACCATGAAAAGCCTGCTCGAAGCAGGCGTTCATTTTGGTCACCAGAAACGAAGATGGAATCCCAAGATGAAGAAGTACATCTTCATCGAACGCAGCGGTATCTACATAATCGATCTCCAGAAGACCATGGAGTGTCTGAGCACGGCTGTCGAAGTCATAAAGGCCTGCGTCAGAGACGGGAAACAAGTGCTTTTCGTCGGCACCAAGAAGCAAGCCAAAGATGTTATCAAGGAAGAGGCCAGGCGGTGTCAGATGCCCTATGTCACTGAGAGATGGCTTGGTGGGATGCTTACCAATTACAAGACCATCAGGAACAACGTCAAGGGCCTGGAGGACCTCGAGGCTATGGAAGAGGACGGCAGGATGGAAGCCCTGTCCAAGAAGGAAGCCACCGGCCTCAGGAAGCACAAGGCCAAGCTCCTTAAGGTTCTTGACGGAATAAGGGGCATGGATGGTCTGCCGGGTATGGTCTTCGTTGTGGATACCCGGAAGGAAAAGATAGCAGTTGCCGAGGCCAGAAGACTGGAGATTCCCATAGTAGGCATAGTGGACACCAATTGCGATCCCGATCCAATCGATTACACGATTCCGGGAAACGATGACGCCATAAGATCCATTCGGCTGTTCTCGCGGGCGATGTCCAATGCTGTGGCAGAGGCAAAGGGAATATCGACCGAGGGCGAATTCGTGTCTGCCGACGCGGCAGAGGACGCCGAGGAAGTAGCGGAAGGAACCGAACAACAAGCTGAACCTGAGACCGAAGTTGCCGAGTCATAGGCGTGGAGGAAGTCATGGAAGTCTCTTTGGACAAGGTTAAGGCACTTCGGGAGCATACCAGTGCCGGAATAATGGACTGCAAGAAAGCTCTTGCGGAGTCTGAGGGTGATCTCAAGATTGCGGTGGAGTACCTTAGAAAGAAGGGTATTTCGAAGGCAGCCAAGTTTGTGGATCGTCAAGCCACCGAGGGGCTGGTTCATGCGTACATCCATCCCGGCGGCAGGATCGGAGTCCTGATCGAGATCAACTGCGAAACCGACTTCGTCGCGAGAACCGACGTGTTCCAGACACTGGTCAATGACATTGCGCTTCAGGTGGCCGCCGCATCGCCCCTTGCCCTTACCCGTGAAGATCTGGATGAGGCCACTATCGAGAAGGAGAAAGAGATATACAGGAGTCAGGCCCTCGAGTCCGGCCGCCCGGAGAAGGTCTTGGACAAGATAGTGGAAGGCAAACTGGAGAAGTTCTTCGAAGAGGCCTGCCTGATGGAGCAGATCTTCGTCAAGGATCAGGAGCGCAAGATCGAGGACGTCGTCAAGGAAGCCTCGGGTAAGGTCGGCGAAAATATAGTGATAAGGAGATTCACCAGGTTCCAACTGGGAGAAGCCTCATAAGGACAGTGAGGATGCCGTGAAAGAGGCCCGCTACCAAAGGATGGTCCTGAAACTGAGCGGGGAAGTGTTGGGAGGGGTCTCGCGATCAGGCCTTGAGACCGACTTCATCGATTCCATACTAATCCAGCTAAAGCAGGTAACCGACCTCGGCACGCAAGTGGGTATAGTCATAGGGGGCGGGAATATCCTGAGAGGGAGCGAGGCGGTAGGGCGAGGTCTGGGAAGATTGGCCGCGGACTACATCGGAATGTTGGGAACGGTCATAAACGGAATTGCCGTCCGTGATCTGGGAGCCCGTCACGGCCTCAGTATGTCGGTGTTGAGTTCACTGCCCGGCAGCGGTTTCACCGAGCCCTACTCGGCTGAGAAAGCGGTCAGCTATCTTGAGCGGGGTCGTGTGGTCCTTTTTGTGGGAGGTACGGGAAATCCGTTTCTCACCACGGACACCGCCGCGGCCCTGAGAGCGGCGGAGATCAATGCCGACGTCCTGGTCAAGGCGACCAAGGTGGACGGGGTCTATTCCGCCGATCCCGTCAAGGACTCTGCTGCGCGGAAGTTTGACAGGATTACCTATCAGCAAGCCCTTGAGCAAGAGCTGGGCTTCATGGATAGGTCCGCACTTTGCATATGCCATGAAACCGGCATACCCATCATCGTCTTTAACATCTTCGAACAGGATGGCTTGAAGCGTGTGTCGCTAGGCGAGAGCATCGGAACCGTCGTGGAGGGGGAAATCGATGATTGAGAAGATCCTCGAAGAAACCGGCGAGAGGATGGAGAAATCCCTGGGCGCTTTCAGGAGGGACTTGGCTGGTATACGAACCGGTAGGGCGAGCACTGCACTACTGGATTCGGTCAGGGTTGATGCCTATGGGCAGACGATGCCGCTTAATCAGGTCGCCAGTGTGAGTGTGCCGGAATCCCGAGTTATCCTGGTGCAGCCCTGGGACAGAACCATAGTGTCGGATGTCGAGAAGGCCATCCACAAATCCGACCTGGGCTTGGTCCCTAACACAGACGGTAACGTTATAAGGCTGGTAATCCCGCAGCTCACCGAGGAGAGGCGGCATGACCTCGTCAAGATTGTGCGGAAACAGGCCGAGGAGGCCAGGGTCTCCGTCAGAAACATCAGACGTGATGCCAACGACAGCCTCAAGAAGGCCCAGAAGGACGGCACGATTTCTGAAGACGACTCACACAAGGCAATGGACGAAGTCCAGGAGCTGACCGACAAGTATGTGGAAGAAACCGACAAGACTCTGAAATCCAAGGAAGACGAGATAATGGAAGTCTAGCCCGGACTATTCAGAAACCTCGTCGCGAGGTACCGTAGATGGCAGTGATGGCAAGGAAGATGAGTGAGACAACCGGAGGCGTATTTGAAAGATACGTCGAGGACAGGCGAGTGAGGATGACGCCGCCAGTGCCGGCAGATACGGCCCCGGAGCAGAGGAGTTGTGAATGATCCGGGCTAGGGTTCCCACTGCCGGTCGGTTGGCGCACAGTCAACCAAACCGATGACCGATAAAGATCTCCAGAGGCTGGAAAAGAAAGTACTGGGCAAAGGCAACCTGCCGAGCCATGTGGCCATAATCATGGATGGAAACGGGCGGTGGGCTCGGCGTAGGGGGTTGCCGCGTATTGCCGGACACAGGGCCGCCATCAAGGCGGTGAGGGAGGTGGTCACGGGCTGTGGCAACCTCAACGTAGACTATCTCACACTCTACACGTTCTCGGTTGAGAATTGGAAGCGCCCTCGTCGGGAAGTCAACGCGCTGATGAGATTCCTGCGAGAGACAGTGAAGAGGGAGACCGAAGTGCTCGACAGGAACAATGTTCGACTTCAGGTCATAGGAAGAACGAAAGACCTGCCCGACGCGGTCATCAAGGAGCTGTCCCGGGCTGCCGTTGCACTCGAGAAGAATACCGGTTTGACATTGGTTCTTGCCTTGTCCTATGCGGGTCGAGTGGAAATTCTCGATGCTGTCAGGGAAATCGCCGCGGAAGTCCGGCGCGGCAACCTGACCGAGAAGGACATCGACCCCGAACTATTCAGGTCCTACCTTTATACCGACGGAATGCCAGATCCCGATCTTCTGATCCGGACAAGCGGGGAGATGAGGGTGAGCAATTTCCTTCTCTGGCAGATAGCATACTCGGAGCTGTGGATCACGGAAACCCTGTGGCCCGACTTCAGGAGAGAGCATCTCTATCAAGCGATAATGGACTACCAGGAGAGGGAGCGACGATTTGGCAGGATCTCCGGCAGGAGTGACCGCAAAGCCTGACCGTAGGCCGCGGTCCAGGACTCTCCTGGTGCGCGTAATGGCAGGAGCGATGCTGGTCCCGTTGGTTCTGGCCGTCAACTACTGGGGTGGTTTGGCATTCACAGTCTTTGTGTGTGCTCTGGCCGGCCTGGCAAGCCATGAATTCTACAGGCTCTGCTCGGCAGACAAGCTAAGGCCTTCCAGCCTGGTCGGCATGATGGGCAGCATAGCCGTGTGCTTCTCATTCCATTCAGGTTCCCTGGAAACCGCCGGGCTTGTCCTTACGGTTCTCATTATCCTTATTCTGGTGGAGAGGTTGGCGAGACAGGACACCGGCAACTATGCCCCTGCCGTCGCCATGACGGTTCTGGGTGTCGTCTATGCGGGCTGGTTGATGGGGTTTTTCATTTTACTCAGGAATCTGACCGATCTCAGGGGGGAAGGCGTATCCATTGCCGGCAGGGGGCCGGGCCACGGCTATATCCTCCTGGTCCTTATACTGACCTGGAGCTATGACACCCTGGCTTATTTCGGTGGATCGTTTCTGGGCCGACGCCCTCTGTTCAGTCGAATAAGCCCGGCGAAGACGCTCGAGGGAACGGCAATCGGACTGGTAAGTGTCGTGGCCGCAGCGCTGATCTGCAAGAGCGCTTTTGCGGCATATCTGAGCTGGGCTGAAGCCGTATTTGTGGGGCTGATGATAGGCATTGTGGCACAGGTGGGCGATTTGGTCGAGTCGATCGTCAAACGCAGCACGAACACCAAAGACTCATCACGGTTGATTCCGGGGCATGGGGGCCTGCTGGACAGATTCGACAGCCTTTTGTTTACAGGCCCGGTGCTTTATCTTTATCTTAAGGCGACGGCACTTTGGATGGGATAATGAGACGTATCGTAATACTAGGCTCGACAGGTTCGATAGGGGTCAACACGCTTGAGGTGGCGAAGACGCTTGGGGCCGGGGTGGAGGTGGTTGGCCTGTCCACGAACAGGGATGTTGCAGGACTCGCCGGGCAAGTCAGGGAACACGGGCCGCAGGCGGTCGCCATTGCCGACGAGTCGGTCTCCGATGAGCCGTTGAAGGCTCTGGGAGAAGGGTGCCCCAAAGTCTACCGCGGCACCTCAGGTCTGGCGAGACTGGCGGAGACGGCCGGGGTCGACCTGATTGTCAATGCGCTGGTGGGAGCCTCGGGCATAGAGCCGACGCTCGCCGCGATCGCGGCGGGCAAGGACATAGCTATTGCCAACAAGGAGTGCCTTGTCTCTGCCGGGGAGGTTATCGTCGGAGAGGCCCGGCGACGGGGCGTCGAGCTGATACCGGTTGACAGCGAACATAGCGCCATTCATCAATGCATAAGAGGCGAGCCTAAGTCCGGCATCAAGAGAATAATCCTCACCGCGTCGGGTGGTCCGTTCATAGATACATCTGCTGCCGGGATGGCCGGCGTCCATGCGCTCGAGGCTCTCAAGCATCCGACCTGGAGTATGGGCGAGAAGGTCACCATCGATTCCGCGACGCTTCTAAACAAAGGTTTCGAAGTCATAGAAGCACACTGGCTTTTCGGGATTGATGCCGATAGAATAGACGTGCTTGTGGAACGCAAATCGATAGTGCATTCGTTGGTGGAATTCTTGGACGGTTCGGTGATGGCGCTTCTTTCGGTGCCGGATATGAGATTGTCGATCCAGTATGCTCTGACATATCCGGAAAGGGTGGAAACCGGGTTGCCTAAGTTGAATCTCAATCACATGGGTGGAATAGACTTCGAAGAGCCCGACCGGGAGCGGTTCCCATGCCTGGATCTGGCGTTCGAAGCAGTGCGCCGGGGCGGAACCTCACCTGCGGTTCTGAGTGCGGCTGATGAGGTTGCGGTAGCATCTTTTCTTGAGGGCGCGATCGGTTTCGGCGAGATCTATCCCGTCCTGAGGGATGTGGTGAGAGCTCATGAACCGTGTTCCGCCGAATCTCTTAAAGCTGTTGTGGAAGCCGACCGATGGGGCAGACAGGAAGCCTCCAGGCTTATCGGCAATACAGAGGGAGAATCCTTAGAATGCTGATGACAATTGTGGCAACCTTCATCGTCATTGGTATCATAGTGTTCGTTCACGAGCTGGGACACTTCGCGGCGGCCAAACTTGCCGGAGTGAGGGTGGAGACTTTCTCCCTCGGACTCGGCCCCAGGTTATGGGGCTTTGCGTGGGGGGAGACCGATTATGTGATAAGCGTGATTCCATTCGGCGGTTTTGTGAAGATGGAAGGGGAGGTGGTGGAGGAAGATGGGGAAGGGGTGGGCGAACCGCCCGGCGAGCGGAGTTTCCTCGGTAAGAACAAGCGCACGCGTGCAGTCATAATCGGTGCCGGGCCGATGATGAACTTCCTGCTTGCCATTGTCATTTATGTGATACTCACGGGATGGGTGGGCGTGGCGGTTTTCACGACGAAAGAGGTAGGTGTGGTGGTCGAGGAGAGTCCCGCCTGGAAGGCCGGGCTTCGACCGGGCGACATCATAACCTCTGTGGAGGGAAAAGAGATTCGCAACTGGGACCACTTCCTCGAGATGCTTGAGGCAAACCTCGGTCGGGACGTGGATGTCTTGGTGGAAAGCAATGGGCTCGAGCAAGGCCTCAGTTTGAACCTCCGGTCGGCGGCCGATCTTGTCGAGGTCGGCATAGGACGCTATATCCCGCCGGTGGCGGACTCCGTCTCCGCCGGGAGTCCTGCCGAAGAGGCCGGTATGCAGGCGGGTGACAGGATAAGTGAGGTAGGCGGATACCCTGTATATACCTGGCAGGACCTGGCCAGGCTTGTGGAGCCCTCCCCCGGCCGGGAGATCACCATCGGCTGGATGCGAGATGGTGAAGCCATGACCTCGACCATAACGCCCGAGGATATCGGCGGCTACGGCAAGATAGGGATAATGAACGACTATGTCGGTGAGTACGAGCTGCGCTCCGCAGGTATCTTCGAATCGATTGATCGGGGCATAAGGACGACGGCCTGGATGTCGGTGCAATTCCTGAAACTCCCGCGCCTGCTCATGCAGGGGTTTCCGGTTAAGGAAGTCATAGGAGGTCCGGTGAGAATCGGTGAGTTGGCCGGCGAAACCATGCGCCGGGGTGCCGCGACCTTCTTCGCCTTCATTGCCGCTCTGAGTGCCCAACTGAGCCTGGTCAATCTTCTCCCTATTCCGGTTCTGGACGGCGGTCATCTT
>JALGWN010000196.1 GCA_025774115.1 bacterium | reverse complement strand
GTGTTTTCTCCCAGTTCATGCTGTTCTGGCTCATTCCGTTAGCAAACCGTTAGCAAGAGAACTGGAGATGCCTGGCATCTGTCGGGACGTCGCCATCGCTATATGAGCTCCAAAAGCTGTAATGCGATTCTCCTGGGATCTCATAGCTGCCTCCTTTCGGGGTTAGGCAACCCCTCAACGTGCAGCTTAGACTATAACCCCTTTGTGTCCGGATTTCGTTGACGGCAAACAATCGCTTGGCTTCCTGCCTGCGTAAGGCAGGCTAACCGCTGCGCCCAGCGCCGGCCGCGCGCCCTGCACCATTGATCACTTGACTTACTGCCTCCCTGCGGTAGACTATTCGCAGCCTCAGGTTATGCGTTGTCCGTGAGGAAGTGCCGTGATGGCCAGAAGCCGGTAGCCAAATTTGAGTTACTCCATCGGACTAAACGGCTTCTGGTGTCCCAGGCAACCACTTTGGCGGTTAGCACGGGAGGGACCGACAAGCCATGAGTACCAAAGTAGTGCGCAATTATGTAAATGGTGAATGGATTGAGTCCGAATCGAAAGAGCTTTTAGATATCACAAATCCCTCCACTGGTGAGGTGATCGGCCGCGTCCCGCTTTCGACACGCGGGGAGATCGACCGGGCAGTAGAAGCCGCCAAGCAAGCTTTCTGGGATTGGCGGACGACACCGCCGGTGACGCGATCCCGGTACTTTTTCAGGCTGAAAGAGGTTTTGGAAGATAACTTCGAGGATGTGGTGGGGGTTACCTCCGTTGATGCAGGTAAGACGCTTGATGAATCGCGGGGAGAACTGAGGCGGGCGATCGAGATGGTCGAGGTGGCGTGCGGGATTCCGAGCCTAATGAAGGGCGACAGCCTCGAGGATGTTGCGAGCGATATAGATTGCGTCTCAACGCGGCAGCCACTCGGGGTATTTGCGGCGATAACCCCATACAATTTCCCGACCATGGTTCCGTTCTGGTTCTGGCCGTTTGCGCTTGCCTGCGGTAACACCTTCGTTGTCAAGCCTTCGGAGCAGGATCCCTTGACCCAGGAGCAGATCTTCGAGTTCATCGATGACGAGGTCGGCTTTCCTCCGGGTGTGCTCAACATGGTAAACGGCGGCAAGGAAGCCGTCAGCGCCATCACCGAGAACCCGGATGTCCAGGGCGTATCCTTCGTCGGATCCAGCAAGGTCGCGCGAATTGTGTACAAGAAATGCGGCGAGACGGGCAAACGGGTTCAGTCCTTGGGTGGGGCCAAGAACTTCCTGGTGGTTATGCCCGATGCCAACCTCGATGTGACCGTCCCCGCGATTATCCATGCCGCCTACGGATGTGCCGGGCAGAGATGCCTTGCGGCGAGTGTGGTTGTTGCGGTGGGTGACATCTATGAACCACTTAAGGATGCCCTCGTTGCGGCTGCCCGGAACATAAGGGTGGGGCTCAGCACTGAAGAGAACATCCAGATGGGACCCGTGATTTCCATGGCACACAAGGAGCGGGTGCTTTCATATATCGAGAAAGGCATTGAAGAAGGAGCCAATCTCATCCTCGATGGCAGGCAGCCGGATGTTAAAAGGGGCAAGGGAGGCAGCGGAGACAACGGAGGCTACTTCATAGGCCCTACGATCTTCGATAACGTCACACCGAACATGGTAATCGCCGATGAAGAGATATTCGGCCCGGTCTTCGGGATTATGCACGCACAGAACCTCGATGAGGCAATCGATGTCGTGCGCAATAACCCTTACGGCAATGCGACCTGCATATTCACAGGGAGTGGAAAGTGGGCCCGCGAGTTCACCTATAGAGCCGAGGCCAGCATGATGGGCATCAACGTGGGGATTGCCGCGCCGATGGCCTTCTTCCCCTTTGGCGGCACCAAGGGCTCCTTCTTCGGGGACGTCAAGGCGCACGGAAGTGAGGTCATCGATTTCTTCACCGATAAGAAGGTGATAATCACGCGCTGGATATAGGTTGGATCTGAGAGGTAAGAGGAGCGGAAATGGAACTCACCACCTTCGGTGCGATTATGAAATTCGCAATGGACTGTGAAGAAGAAATCGTAAATACCCTGGAAGGAATGGCAGGGAATGCTGACTTGCCGTCCTTCGGAGGCTTACTGGACGGGATCATTTCGGAAAGCAAAAAGAGCATGAAGCTCCTCGAAAGAACGCGCCGGGAGGGCATAAACGAGGTGATTCTGCACCCCATTACAGGTGTTGAAAGTGATAACTACAGCCTTCAAGATCGCCCAACCAGCGACTTGACCACCCGCGAGGTGGGGGAGTATCTTGCGGAGACTTCCGACCGGCTAATCCGGTTCTATACGGATGCCGCGCCGAAGATCACCAACCCGGAAGCAATGAGAGTCTTCAAGCGGATCGCCGCCAAGAGACTCAAGCTAAGAGAAGATATCAACGCACATGTAGCCGGATTGAAATAGCCAGAGGAGAAGTCATGGGACGGATAGTCAAAAGTGGCCTAATCCAGTGCTCCCTTCCAGTTCAAGAGGGCGAAGCCTCACCCGAAGAGATCAAGCAACAGATGTTCGACAAACATATCCCCTTTGTTGAGGAAGCAGGCAAGCAGGGAGTCCAGATCCTTTGTCTTCAGGAAATCTTCAATACGCCTTACTTCTGCCCGTCCCAGGATGCCAAGTGGTACAAGATGGCGGAGAAGATCCCCGGAGGCCCCACCGTTGAGACTCTCAAGGAATACGCCAAGAAATACGAGATGGTCATAGTCATCCCCATTTATGAAGAGGCCATGCCGGGGGTATACTACAACACGGCTGCTGTTGTTGATGCCGATGGTCAGTATCTGGGTAAGTACCGGAAGGTCCATATCCCTCATGTAGCGGGCTTCTGGGAGAAATTCTTCTTTAAGCCCGGAAACCTTGGCTATCCCACATTCGAGACCCGCTACGGACGCATCGGCGTCTATATCTGTTATGACCGGCATTTCCCCGAGGGAGCACGCCTCCTGGGCCTCAATGGAGCTGAAATAGTCTATAACCCATCAGCCACAGTTACCGGCATCTCCAAGCATCTATGGAAACTGGAGCAACCCGCCCACGCAGTCGCGAACGGCTACTTAATGGGCTGTATCAACAGGGTCGGTGAGGAAAAACCTTGGAATGTTGGAAGGTTCTACGGGACGAGCTACTTCGTAAATCCAAGAGGCCAGATAGTGGCCGAGGCAAGTGAAGATAAGGATGAGCTGCTTGTGGCGGACCTGGATCTCGATCTCATAAGAGAAGTACGGGACGCATGGCAGTTCTACCGGGATAGAAGGCCGGAAACCTATAAGGACATGACGCTTCTTCTCCCGTGAGAGGAAGAGCTTAGCCTTTAGGTGCTGCGGCTTCAGGGAGACGCACATTGGCAGTCATCATCAGAAACGGAACCATCGTTACAGCGAAGGACCTCTACAAAGGCGATATCCGCATTGAGGGCGAGACCATCACGGAGATCGGCAAGAGACTCAATTCAGGTCCGGACGACACCGTCGTGGATGCAACGGACAGATATGTGCTCCCCGGTGGAATCGACGTCCATACCCATTTCGAGCTGCCTTTCATGGGGACCGTAAGTGCAGATGATTTCGAGACTGGCTCCCTTGCCGCCATCTGTGGAGGAACCACGACCTTCATCGATTTCGTGATACCCGATAAGGGAAAGCCCCTCAATGAGGCTTTAACCTTGTGGAACAAGAAAGCGGAGGGACGGGCAGTCGCCGATTATGGCTTCCACATGGCGATAACCGAGTATAACGAAGCGATTGCAGATGAGATTCCATCGATCATCGAGCAGGGAATCACATCCTTCAAATGCTTCATGGCCTATAAGGGTCTCTTCCAGGTCGATGATGGGCAACTCATTTCAGTCCTACAGAACGTCGGGAGTCACGGCGGGCTGGTTTCGGTTCATGCCGAGAATGGCGACATAATCAGCATACTCATGAACCGGTATCTGGCCGAGGGCAAGGTTGCTCCCGAGTACCACTGGAGAGCGCATCCTGCGATTGCAGAAGCCGAGGCGGTTGAGAGGGCTCTGACCCTTGCCAGATTCGCCGAGCAACCCCTCTATATAGTCCATCTCTCAAGTGCCGATGGCCTTGAGCGCGTAAAGGCAGCAGTTGCCCGCGGGGACAGAGTTCTTGCCGAGACATGCCCCCAGTATTTGCTGCTTTCCAGTGACCTATACTGCCAGCCCGGTTTCGAGGGGGCCAAGTACGTCATGTCACCGCCGCTTCGTCCTCAAGACCACCTCGAGCGAATGTGGGCGGGTATTGCCCAGGGCTATATTAAGACCATTGCCACGGATCACTGCTCCTTTAACTTCAGCGGGCAGAAAGATATGGGACGGGATGATTTCACCAAGATTCCCAACGGGATCGCCTCCGTCGGAGATCGCTTCAACCTTCTATATACATACGGTGTGGGCTATGGCCGGATAAGCCTCAACCGCTTTGTAGAGATCGTCTCCACTGCTCCCGCCAAGATATTCGGCATGTATCCTGAGAAGGGGAGCATCGTTGTGGGT
>JALGWN010000195.1 GCA_025774115.1 bacterium | reverse complement strand
TTCCACCATCCGTACTTTGCGGAATCAGGGCCTTCCATTGGGTGAGGCCGTGATCGGCGCGGCAAAGCAACGGCTCCGGCCCGTGCTGGCAACATCAGTCACTGACGCGGCCGGATTTATCCCCATGGCCATTTCGACCGGGGTTGGAGCGGAGGTGCAGCGCCCCCTCGCCACGGTGGTCATCGGGGGTATTACTACCTGCACTCTTCTGACGCTGTTCGTGCTTCCGGCACTGTATCTTACTCTAGGTAAGTGGATGGGGAGGAGAGCCGGCCTGTATTCCACTAGCAGTCATGACAGAAGTGCAACATAGCTCGGCATAGTGATGCGAGATGATACACTCGGTGGGACCATGTGTTTTGGGCCTAGAGAGGAACGCAAATTGGTCTGTGGCTATAGGCTAGGCATACCTTCGTGGAGAGTCACTTGTAACTGGAAGATCGTGACTGACCCGGTATTGAGGTGTCACTCATCGAGGAGACCGGGGGTGGTGCGCTACCCAGATTCATGGACGCAACACAGCGGACATACCCCCTATGACGGTACCACATAGCCGTATAGCTGTTCAATCACCTGGACATGCTCCAGGTTGTAGATTCAGCCTTGGGTTTCCATAACACTTATTATGACCATACCAGCCGATCTCCGATCCGAACCACACCTGATTACGGGTGATCTCAGAAGACCAGGGTAGATGAGAGATTACAGAAATCCGCCCAAGAGCAGTGATTCGCAGGTCTGGGAATCTCGAAATTCCGTGAAATAACTCCAAGACTCAAGTCCTCGGGCAAATGCCCCAAAGCGCAGCTCTGTCAGATATGGTGGCTATTCCTCCGAAGCGGAAAGATCAATGGTGCGCTAGGTTATCACTTTCGCCCTTCGCAGTTGGCCTCCGAAGTTCGGCTTAGTTCATAACCCCTTCGTGTCCGGATTTTGCCGACGCCGAGCAGGCTGATCCTGGCAAGTTCGAGTGCGCTTGCACGAAGGATAGTCATGCGCGGAGACGCGACACCACAAAAAGCACTGGCAGGGGCTATTGGACGACTTTCGCAACTATCTCAGGTCTGAGGAATGCCTCAAAACAGCCCAGCTCAGCGGAGCTGTGGCATGATCCCACTGGGCAGATAAGGCTCACGGACAAGATATGCACCTACTCCAAGACCCGTTTCTGTGATCACCACCCTTGGTGCACGAGGATAGGTTCGAGTACTGCCCGGCTCCCCGGGCAAATGTCTGAGAGCGCGGTCTTGTGGGACAGCGCGGGGGTCACCAGGTGGCGCCCTGGAGGTCCACCGGGGAATCGAGAACCACCCAAGGCCGTATGATCTTACCGCAGCAAGACCGTCTTCTGAATGGCCATGAAGTCGCCTGCATCAAACCGCACGAAGTAGATGCCTGGGCTGAGTGATCCACCCCCATCACCGGTCCCGTTCCACGGATGAGTGTACCAATCAGGTGCCAGCTCGCCGTCAACAAGCGTTGCTACTTGCCGGCCGAGCACATCATGTACAGCCAAACGCACCTTCCTTGCCTCGGGCAGCGCAAACCTGATCGTGGTACTGGCCGAGAAGGGAGTGGGTGCACAGGGAGAGAGCGAGAAGACGCTCGGTCTCCGCGTATCGGCCACTCCTGAAATGTCTTCAGTGTATTCGATCTGGAGATTGCCGCAGGTCGGGTTGACGCCGTCTCCTGTATAGACGTGCCTTGAGCGCCAGAACAGCACCCTCCCGGGGTGAGTCAGAGGCTGCCACTGCCCGTCGGGCTCGATCTCCTGCCAGTTGGCACCGCTGTCGGCGCTCACTTCCCAGTATACGGTCCCTGTCTGGGTCGTTGTGATCTTCACACTGTCGATCTCATTCCCACGGTAAACGTACTTGGAGTGCCCAACATCCCCCTCCAGATCGAGATCACGTTCGAAGACCTCAAGCACCTCTAGCCCATTCTCCTCGTCTGCAAGGTAGGCGTACCGACCGGCGAAAACCGGGGTCTTGCAGCGTCCTGAGTTCTGATACACACCTAAAACGGATGCATTGGCCGGATCCGAGATATCCATGACCGCCAGCCCTGCGAATGATATCCCGACCAATGCATAGTCACCGGCGATGTCCAATCTGTAAGGGCTGTAGTCGAACGAGTAACTCGTCACCGAGTCCGGGTTTGCGGCATCGCTTATGTCATACAAGTACATGGGCTGGCCGGTCCAGCCCGTAACAAACGCGTAATCGCCCCAAACCTTTACTTGCCGCCGGGCGCTGTAGTTCTCAGCCCATCCCACTATCACCGGACTGGTCGGGTCACTTATATCTATGACCTCGAGTCCGCCCCCTGCGCCCGCATAGAGGTAGTCGCCCGAGATATCAAGTGACTGACAGTACAAGGCCGTCGGCACCATGGCCACTGAATCCGGATTCGTGGGATCGCTTATGTCAAAGACGAACACGCCCCAACCAACCCCATCGGCACCCGCGAAGAACAGGTAATCTCCAGCAATCCGTGCGTCGTAACTGATGCCGTTGACCGAAAGCGAGCCCGCAACCGCCAGGTTCGTTGGATCGCTGATATCCACAACTGTACCCGCCGATAGTGATCCAAGACTCCAAATGTCGCACACGTAGGCATAGTCGCCATCCACTGAAACCGAGTATCCACCATAGGCCCAGGTGACGCTGTCCACAAGCGTGGGACTGCCGGGATCGGTTATGTCAAAGACAAGCAAGCCGGGATACGTCGCGCCAATTCCCGTGCTAACATAAGCATAGTCCCCGGAGACGGCGACGGAATACGCCCCCTCGGCGAACCCATTGCTACCCACCAGGACCGGCGGTATAACCGGATCGGCAATATCAACAACCAGCAGACCCGTACCACTGTCGGTCACGAACGCGTGATCTCCCGCCAGGGCTACGTAGTTCACGTATCCTGCCCCCAGCAGGCTATCTTCGAATACCGGGCTTGCCGGGTTGCTGATATCAAGAACATGGACCCCGCCGAGCGTTCCATCCGCCACAAATGCGCGATCACCCCACAGACTCACCCAATAGGCATAGCCCGGAGTATCATAATCCCCGACATAGGTCGGACTGGTGGGGTCGCTGATATCGAGCACCAGAACCCCTCCGGAGAAGCCATCCGCCACGTAGGCATAGTCGCCTGACAAAGTCGCTCCGTAGGCCATTCCAGGGGTGTCGTAACTCCCGGCGGGTGTGGGATTGGTGGGATCGCTGATATCCAGGACTTGAAGTCCGCCGACCGTACCATCTCCAACATAAGCGTAGTCCCCTGAAATGGACACCCCCTGGGCGGATCCTGGAGTGTTGTAGCCACCCGCATAGGTGGGACTGCCAGGATTGCTGATGTCAATGACCGCGAGCCCCGAGTTGCTGTCAGCGATATACGCATAATCGCCTGCAAGCGCAATGCCTACGGCAACACCGTCGGTGTCGTAGCTGCCGGCGAGGCTGGGATTCGTAGGGTCGGTGATGTCTATGACCTGGAGACCGGACGAGCAATCCGCCAGGTAGGCATAGTCACCTGCAATGGCCGCCTGGACGGTAGTGCCCGGCGTGTCGTAACCGCCGGCATAGACTGGGTTCGCAGGGTCGCTGATGTCAACAACCATGAGTCCCTGACCGCCGGCGCCTACATATGCATAATCAGCGACCACCGTCACCCGCTGGACAGACGAGAAGGTGTCGCACACCCCGACCACCGTCATCGCAAATGGATGGAGCTTGAGTTCGCCAGCCCCGGTGTCCCAGAGCGCCGTGGTCTTCGCCGTGTCGCAGTAGTCCAGGGTCGTGAAGTCTTCGGTGTAGGAACCGCACCATGAATCCGATGTTGCTCCGAGTGTGAAAAGGTACAACACGGAAGTAAGAACAAAGATTACCTGAAGTTGTCTCTGCATGGCCGTGCCTCCATTGGGTTGAAGAAAAAGGGTGTGATGAACCGAATTGTGGCGGTCTCGCTCTGCTGCAGTGTATCCCCCCATGCTACGTTGTGCGTGGATAATATGCACTATAGCGCATCGCATCGCGGGGTGTCAAGCGTTTAGGCCGGTGTACGGTGTGTCACAGACGGCTCCCCCAGCTGCAGCAGAGACTGCACTGTCAGGGGCTCTATTTGAACACAGACTTCAGGTGTCCCCAGGGGTTTCATACCCAAGCCGTGATAACGGCCTGCGGCCACCGTCATGAAGTCCTCATTCGGCGGTGGGACATCGCACTGGCCTACGTTGTTGTACCCCCAGGCCACGATCGTCCCGTCGAACCTAAGGCCCAGGTGGCAGTGTCGGTTCCCTGGGTGCTGACTAGACCGCCTCAGCTGAGTCCTCCGAAAGCGAATGGCTCCCCGGACAAATGTCTGAAAGCGTGGTCTTGTGGGATTTGGTGGCGGTTATTAGCCGACATGGAAGCAGGCAGCCGGCCTTTGAGATGGTTACCTGATCAGGACCAGCTTGCGGGTGAGGGATCTGCCTTCGAACCATAGGCGGGCGAAGTATATGCCGGGTGCAACGGGAGCCCCTCTATCGTCTGTCCCGCGCCAGGCCACCGCGTCCCTGC
>JALGWN010000194.1 GCA_025774115.1 bacterium | reverse complement strand
CAGGGTCTTTGGGTCGCGCGTGTTCATTCCGGATTCTCCTTTCTTACGTCCTGTTATAGTAGTAACGCAGTCATAACATCCGACCTATACTGTCAACCACCTCATTCATCCGGTTCTATTGTGCTGCCAACCCATCTTGCCCTACATATTTTATCGTCTTAATGCTCATAGCTCTCCAGCTCCCAATTCATCCATGAATTGACACCAAGATGCCGCCCCGCCCGTGCAGCTATGAGGATAAACTTCTCCTAGAGTGTCTCAATGATACCATATTTCCGGGGCTTTTGTCAATCTGCCCAGGCGCGCTATGGTGTAAGGTATTGTGCGTCACTTGGGGGGCTTCCGGGCAGGCCGCTATCTTATAC
The DNA here is from genome assembly GCA_025774115.1 of bacterium. GTDB lineage: Bacteria > Arandabacterota > Arandabacteria > Arandabacterales > Arandabacteraceae > JALGWN01. The sequence continues at coordinate 4,487 of JALGWN010000194.1, read as the reverse complement.
ATCATACATCTTGACAACCGGCCGGAAGTTCCAGAGAATTCATTATACCAATGACAATGCTACCGACATCTTTGGTTTCCTCCCGCCGGTTCTTGCTTGCCGGGCTGCTCGTACTCGCCACAGCCACTGCTGTCGGCGGTCAAAGCCTGTTGGATTCCGCCCCCAATCCTATCACAAAGACCTGGGCTTTCGATATCGACCCCGACCGCAAGGTCCCTCAGCACAACTTCGGGGCAAGCCTGAGGCTGAGATATGTCGATTTTCAGAATGTCATCGCCCTGGGGGCTGAGCCGGATCCGCACCGCCGCTTCTTCCGTGTAAGGACCAGGCTCTGGGGTGAACGCTGGTTCACGCAAGGCTGGAGGCTTTTTGCCCAGATCAACGATGAATCCAGGTCATATCTTAAGTGTGACGACTGCGAAAGCGAGCTCGATGAGATTATCTTCGAGAACCTGTTCTTCGAATTCACCAACCAGAAGGGCAACCCCCTCGGCCTGCGCGTGGGTCGGCAGGACCTCTTCTACGGTGACGGCTTCGTAATCTGCGACGGCACCCCGCTCGACGGATCGAGAACCTCCTATGTGAACGGCGTCCTTCTTACCACCGCCATACCGAGCTGGTCCTTTGACCTCTTTGCCGCATGGAACCGCGAAGAGGACGAGTGGCTGCCGCGTATTAACAACCGGTATACAACGCTCCTGGAATACGACGAATTCGTGGGCGGTCTCTATGTCCGGGGTTTCAACCCGGAGGCCCGGCCGAAACCTTACACCATAGACTACTATTACATCTTTAAGCAGGAGGAGACCTCCGAGAGACATGCGTCGATAAACACCTTCGGTACCCGGTTTGTACTCGCTCTCGGGCCCGCCGACATCTCAGGCGAGTTGGCCTACCAGGGAGGCAAGGCGCCGGAAAGCAGGTTTGTCATCGCAAGCCCGGATCTGGCCGGATCCCAGGATATCTCGGCCCACGGCGGCCAGGCCAAGGTTGTGTTGCGCTCCCTAGGCGGGCTGCCGCTAAGACTCGACGCGGGCTATGTCCACCTCAGCGGGGACGATCCCCTTACCCGAAACAAGTTCGAAGGCTGGAATCCCGTGATGGGGCGCTGGCCCAAGTGGAGCGAGCTTTACATATACACGCTTGCTATGGCGGCCGACGTCCAGCCGATGGGACAGGGAGTAGCTTACTGGCAGAACTTCAAGGCCCCGCATATAGGAGTGGCGGTTTCGCCATACCCGGACATCACATTTGAGGCCCGACACATGTGGATGCGCGCAGATACCAGTGTGCCGTTCGATCCACGCGTTTCGCCTGAGACGGAGGCGGAGCGGCCCAAGGACCGGGGCAACCTTCTGACTGTTAAGGTCTCCTGGCGCGCGAATTTGGCGCTTCCGGTTACCGGGCATATACTCTATGAGAGATTCGATCCGGGCGGCTACTACGATTCGGGCATGGAGACGGCCCACTTTCTGAGATTCGAGCTGAGTACCTCACTATAGAGCGGGGACTATCGTGACGATTGCCGGCATTCCACTTTCTACCTCCCTGGCATTTGTAGTGACGGGTGCAAGCATAGTCATTGCCATCCTCTGGGCAATCCATGACAGGACCAAAGGGGACTGACCATGGAGAGGCTTACCTACATCCTCGTCCTCATAATCTACCTTGCAATCCTGGCGGCCGTCGGCATCGTGACCTCCCGACGCCTTAAGAACTCCTCCGATTTTGCGATCGGGGGTAGATCTATCGGCCCCTGGGTGACGGCCCTCTCCTTCATCGCCGCATATTTTTCGTCGGTCCTCATAATCGGCGGCGGCGGTTTTGGCTACAGGTTCGGGCTTGCCACCCTCTGGATCGGGGCCGCCAATGTCGCAATCGGCTGTATGCTGGCCTGGATCGTGCTGGGAAAACGGATAAGGAAGCTCACCGAAGAGACCAACTCGATGACCATATCCGAATTCCTGGGCAAGCGTTATGGGTCACGGGCTGTTATGATCTTCTCGGCGGCCATAATCTTTCTCTTTCTTATCATCTACAACGTGAGCGTCGTGAAGGGTATGGCCAACGCCATACAGGTGTTGATGGATGTGCCCTACCTTGCCGGTGTTTTGATCTCCGGAGTTATAATTATCTTCTATGTGAGCGTGGGAGGCTACTACGCCGTCGTCTGGACATCCTTTATCCAGGCCTGGATCATGATCGCGGGGCTCTTGCTTCTCACGGGCTTCACACTCCACCGGGTGGGCGGCCTGGCTGCGGCCGCCGAGAAGCTGGCTGCCATCGATCCGGGCTATGTAACGACCCCGGGCATCTGGGGCTGGGCGGGGCTTGTCTCTTTCTGTCTCGTGGTGAGTCTCGGCACCTGGGGTATGCCACAGCTCGTGATACGCTTCTATTCCATTAAGAACACCAAGGTGCTACGGGTGGGGACGGTGGTCGTCACGGTTGGAGCCGCGGTCGCGCTGCTTCCATACCTCAATGGCGCGATTGCCCGGATCTTCCATCCCGATCTTGCGAGTCCGGACCTTGCGATCCCGACCCTGACGCGCTCCATACTCCCGCCTATAGGGGGAGCCATCTTCCTGGCCGGGGTCATCGCGGCGGGTATGTCAACCTTTGCGGGCGTGCTAATCATCACCTCGACCTCGCTCGTCCGCGATATTTTCAAGGGGGCGCTCGGGCACAAGCTCACGGCTCCCCGGGAGCTCCGCCTTGCCAGGATAGCCAGTGCACTTGTCGGGGTGATCTCGGTCCTTATCGCCATAAGACCCCCGGGCCTTGTTCTCGTGCTCACCGCCTTCGCCTGGGCCGTGATAGCATCCACCAACCTCTGGCCGCTTCTTTTCGGCATCTACTGGAGGCGCACAAGCCCGGCCGCCACGCTGGCCTCCATGGTCATAGGCGCCGGCACCGCCATGGTGTGGACCGTCCTGGGCAAACCCCTCGGTCTCCACGGCTTTATCGCCGGCACCACCGCCGGCCTGGTCACTATTCTCATCGGAACCGCCGTTTTCCCCCGCAGATAACAAGGGACAAAAGCGGACAGCGCCCTTTTTCGTTCCGCGCTCCTTCGAGCCCGCGGAAAAAGGGCGCTGTCCCCGTATTCTTGATATTTCTATCTTAGAACTTGATCAACTTCTCCATAACTGCAGGGCCGTCACCGACCTGGACCCTACAGAAGTAAACACCGGGTATAGCCGTGTCGCCGTTCCACACAACCTCATGGAACCCGGGTGTCTTGTAAGCATCGACTAGCACCGCCATAGTCCTACCCTGAACGTCATAGACCCCGACCGTTACCTGTCCATCGACCGGTATGGCGTAACTTATGGTTGTGGTCTTGGTGAGCGGGTTCGGATGGCTGCTCACTTTGAGCTCATCAGGCAGCATGACATCAGGCTCGGTTCTGTCTTCGCTGCCCGGGCTGGCGCCTAGCACCTCCTGGGGCAGAATCTCTTCAATATAGAGCCCGTAGTCGGGATCACACACGTTATAGAGATTGTTAAGGCAATCGGCCGTATCGTTGGCATCGGATACGTCGGCCCCGTAAGGCTCGAGCACTGCCGTATTGCCGCCCACCGCCTGGTTGGCGATTGCCAGGAACTCATCTACCGTGAGCCCGGCGAACTTGCCGCAACCAGCCTGGATCGTAAAACCGCCGTAGCAGGTTGGCGTCGGCGTGAGACCCAGCATCTCCCAGACGCCTGAACACGAGAACCCACGGTTGAGTGTCAGGGCCAGGAGCTGCGCCGCCAGGTTACCGGCAGGCGTGTAAGTAGGATCGGTATGATCCTCGGTCAGGACACCCGGCGTACCGCCATTGGGTAGATAGGTCTCAACGGCCACCGCGCTCGTCCAGTGTATCCCATACGGGGCACCGCCGCCGAAATCGCCTATCTCGACTCCCATGGGGAACACTATGTCGAAGTAGTGATCCCGCATACACCCGGGCTGAGTCGACATCATATCATCCTGCTGGGGACCCGGGCAACCCGAGCCCCATCCGCCCTTGGTGTAGGAGCACATCTCCTCGTCCTCACAAAGCTCGACATAGATCGTCTGGCAGCACTCCGCGGTGTTTCCACAGGCGTCTTCGGCTTCCCAGCACCTTATGTGTATCGCTTGCCAGTCGTCGGTACACTCAACTCCGGGGGCGACATCGCCAGACACAATTGTCGGTGGCGGTGGGAGGGCTGAATACTACCGGATCCTCGCATCCCACCACTTCATCAGGCGCGCATTCCAAGACCGGGGGTTCGGTGTCCACCACTCGAACTATGGTCTGGGAGCAAAACTCCGACATATTCTCGCACGCATCTATTGCAGCCCAACTCCTAGAGTTGGTTTCCTCGCATGTCACCGGATCGATCGAAATCGATGAGATCATCAGCACTATGGTCGGATCCGGATCGCAATTGTCGGTAGCAATGCGTGGGTCGAAGACCAGAGGCTCATTGCACTCGAGCCGTTTGTTTTCACCGCAG
>JALGWN010000353.1 GCA_025774115.1 bacterium | reverse complement strand
GATTTATACAGGCGGAAGATGCGGTATACCGTGGCCCGGTGGGGCTATTCCACGAGCATCCTGTGCTGGGAGTTCTGGAACGAGGTTCAGTATACGGATAACTACAGTCCTGCCACGGTCGCAGCGTGGCACGCCGAAATGGGCCAGTACGTTAGATCGATCGACCCGGCCCAGCATATGCTGACGACAAGCGCCCGGCAGGGAGACACGGTCATATGGACACTCCCCGAAATCGACTGTACACAGCTCCATCTCTATATCGGTGAGATCACCAACACCATAACAAACAAGATCGTTTCGATGTGGACTCATGATAAACCCGTGATAGTCGGTGAGTTCGGCTACTATCCTCACGAAACCGGCTGGGCGGACACCGACGGCACACACATTCACAACGGTATCTGGTCTGCAGCGATGGCCATGACCGGCGCGATGCCCTGGTGGTGGGATAACTATATACATCCTGAAGATCTCTACTATCACTGGGGCGGTCTGAGTAGCTTCTTTGAGGGTGAGGACCTGAGGTATCCCGTGCTCGATGCGGTCCACGTCGATGTTTATGACTCCACCGGCGCTCCCACAACAGCGGCAAGAGGTTACGCAATAGGGGATAGCATCTGTGCCTACATCTGGCTTCAGGACCCGGGTAACACCATAGGAAACACTCCCGATGACACGTTGGGCGGCATATCAATTGAGATCGTGGACATGGCCCGAGGGGATTACGACATCGAATACTGGAATACGTTTTCAGGAGCCATGACCGGCGATGCTGTAGTCACCTGCAGCAATGGGAACCTGCCTGCGATGCAGCGACGGAGATCAGCATTTATGATGTAGCAGGGAGGCTCGTGTGGAAGAGCAAATCGGTAAGCGGCGCGCCCGTTGAGTGGGACGGTCGGGACATAGATGGTAATGAACTCCCGTGCGGGATCTACATATCCAGGGCAGTCGCACACAACCGGGAATTCACCGGCAAGATCATCATCCTCAGATGAGAACGGCTGACTGCAGTTCCGTCCCTATTTCACATGTACGATCTTCCGGGTAGCTTTCCGGCTGCCTGCATCGACGACGACAAAATAGATGCCTGACCCCAGGATCTCCCCGGCGTGACCGGTTCCATCCCAGGTGACCGCAAACTCGCCCGCCGGATACTCACTATCCGCAAGCGATGCAACCTCCCGGCCCATGACATCGTGGACTGCAATACGCACATGTGTCCCCGCGGATAAGGCCAGGCGAAGCGTTGATGTCCCCGTGAACGGATTCGGACGCCCCGGGCTCAGCCGGACCACAAGACCTGCATCACCTGCCTCCTCCCCACCACCGGTACGATCAACACCTGCGTTCGCACCGGCGACCACAAGGGCAGGATCACCATAAAGATTGAAGTTATAGAGGTTCATATACTCGTAGACACGATCCCAGCCGTAGTTGGTATGGGCGTCGAACTTGCCGTTATAGAGAGCATCCCCGACCTTGTCGCCCTCGGCGATCATGCAGCGGTTGAAGTCAAAGCAGATCTGTTCGGTTCCCCCCGGAGAGGCCTTCCAGTCGCCTGAGACCGCAGCAGGTCTCGATGCGCTCACAATACCCGCCGACGATCCCCAGCCCGGCTTCGTCAGGAGATCGACACCGCATCTACCGTAGGGATTAGGTTCGGGATAGCCGACGTTGCAGGATATCGCGAACACAATCGACGGGTAATCATCTTCCAGATTGGATGACGCTGCATGAATGAACTGGCGGCTCACAAGTTCACCGTTATGCTCGGCCACACCGTCACCATCATCCCACTCCCAGACTGTTCTATAAGCCCCGTCCGACCAGCCGTGCCCCGACCAGTTGACGTACGCGTGCTCGCCGGTTCTCCAGGCCGTATTGAAGGCGGATTCGGTAGTTGCCGGCCAGGGATAGGGCGAGGTCACAAGCCCTGACTGCTCGCTCATATGGGTCAGGGTCATACCACCCATCAACCCTGTCTCGATGGAATCCAGACATGTGGTCCCATCGATGAACGGGTAGCCGCCGTAGTCCTGGTTTTCGAAGAAGAGTATCGACCCGCCGGT
>JALGWN010000193.1 GCA_025774115.1 bacterium | reverse complement strand
AGTGGGAGCCGGCCACCGGGGCCCTCATAAGATACAATTACGGCTTCGGGCTTCCCTACGGGCTTATCCGGGAGTATGCCGAAGATATCACACTCTATATCCTATGTGTGTCGGGCCAGCAATCCGGCTGCTATTCCGCTCTCCAGGGCCAGGGTGTCAACATGGCCAACGTTGAGATGATCGACTTCTCGACCAACTCGATGTGGACCCGCGACTATGGGCCGCAGACGGTCTTCGCCGACGGCGGCTGGGGTTTCGTGGATCATATTTACAACAGGCCCCGGCCTCTTGACGACCAGGTAAACTGGGATCTCGGGACGCTATGGAGCTGCCCGGTCTATGGAACGGATCTGGTGCATACCGGTGGCAACTTCCTCTATGACGGACATGGGACCGGCTACTCGACGGATCTTGTATGGGATGAGAACCCGGGGCTTTCCCATGAGGAGATCGCCGAGACCATGGAGGACTACCTTGGGATTACCGATTACGTTGTACTTCCCGACATCTCATCGACGGGGATCCACCATATCGACTGCTGGATGAAACTCCTCGGCGAGGAGACAATTCTCGTGAAAGAGGTCCCGCCCGGGCATTCCCACTATGACCGGATCGAGGCCAATGTGGCGGTGCTGGAGGCTCTTACCAATTGCTATGGCCGTCTCTACAATATAGTACGAGTGATGTGCGGAAGTCTCGGAGGCAGCAATGTCGCTGCCTACACCAATTCGATGATTCTCAATAACAAGGTGTTTGTTCCACTCTTCGGTATCAGCACCGATTCGGCCGCGGTAGCGGCCTACCAGGCGGCAATGCCGGGATATGAAGTCATGGGGTTTACCGGGGGCTGGCTCTCTGATGATGCCATACATTGCAGGACAATGGAGATACCGGACCGCCATATGCTCGTTGTTGATACCAATCCACTCCAGGACAGGCAGACGAATACCGGGGCCTGTGGAGTCAGTGCATATGTCGACGATCGCAGCGAGGCCGGGCTTGTGGTTGACTCCCTTCTCATCTATTGGCGCCCGGAAGGGGCGGTGGGCTTTAACCCTGTAACCCTTCAGACAACAGCCTATCCGGACTCCTACTATGCTGAAATCCCCATGCAGGCGGATTCCATGAACATCGAGTACTATGTTTTCGCCCGGGACCTGAGCGGCCGCAGATCCGCCCGCCCGCCGATTGCCCCTGATGCATGGTATACATTCAATACGGGCGGTCCGGACATATCCTCTGTAACCGATGAACCCGGCCCGGCCGCTTGCGGCGGTCTGATACTGACCCAGAACCGGCCTAACCCCTTCCGGCAAGGCACATCCATAAGGTATGTCCTCCCGGTCGGCAGCCAGGTCGAGCTCGAGATCTTCAATGTCTCCGGCAAACACGTGGCGACGCTTGTAGACGAACACCAAGCAGCCGGGGAGAGGGTAGCCCACTGGGATGGCGTGACAGCGGAGGGCGAGCGCCTTTCCGGCGGCGTATACTATTGCCGTCTAAGGTCGGGGAACCAGGTAGCGACACGGGCGATGGTCCTCCTGGACTGAGGGTAGGTGCAGATTGGTCAAGGACGGCTTCCGATCAAACCCGGGTCTGCATAGCAACACCAGGCATCAATTGCTGGGTCTGACCGGTTTTGGTGATTTTTGGTTTATGCTTGACGACGGGCTGCCATTTGGTGTACAATGCAGCCAGTGGGTTCCCTGCGTGGGACGTGACTTCCTACGTGTTTGGACCGACCCACATATGAAATATAGACGCACAAAGCGCCGCCGGGTTCAAGACCTAAGGAACACGTTCCAAGTGCGGGGAACCCCACCAGGCCGCTTAGTAACGCCCATCTGCTTTGTTACGCTCGTCCCCCGGCACTTTCCCATATCGCCGGCTGTCCGGTCTACTGAGGCGGGAACAGCCGGAAGAAACTGGCCAGGTAGATGAGATAGAGTGCGAAGAGAATGATGCCCTTTTTCCGCGTGAGGCGATAACCCATGCGCAGCATTATGAGCATGGCGCCCACGATCACAAACATCGACGGAAACATGAAGAAGATCTGTTTCTTATCAGTGATCACGAGGTCGTTTGCAATCGCTGAAGCCCCGGCAACCCAGCAGATGTTCATGATATCGGCCCCTAGAATGTTGCCCACGGCGAGCGCACCTTCCTTCTTCCTGGCAGCAACGATGCATGTCGCGACCTCGGGGATGGAGGTGCCGAAAGCCACCAGAGTAAGCGCAATCACTGTCTCGGGTATGGCGAAGGATCTGGCTATCGCCGTTGCGGATGTTATGATGAATTCACTGGCGAGAATGATCCCTGCGAGAGCCGCCGCAAAGACCAGTGACAGCCTCAGTATGGACCTCTCAATCTCAGCCGTAGCCTCCGGGATATCCAACCCGTCCTTGAACTTGCCCTGCTTGTGCTGGCGGTAGAGAAAGAACAGGTAGGCCGCAAAGAGCCCAACCAGCATAGCCCCCTCAGCCCTCTCCAGGGTGCCGTCGAAAGCCACAAAGACGAAGGCCAGCATCTCAACCAGAAGCAGGAAGAAGCCCGATGTCCTGAGCACATTGGGCATGATCGTTATGGGGGCGACAGAGAGCATCCCAGCCAGTGCGAGCGCAAGTCCATCGTCACATATGACCGAACCTACGGCATTGCCCAAGGCCATTTCCGGCTGGCCCCTCAGGGCCGACATCAGGGATACGGACAGCTCCGGCGCAGTCGTGGCCAGCGAGACAAGCACGATGCCGATCACCAGCTTGGGCACCTGAAGTCTGTTTGCTATGCCGACCGAGGTGTCAACAAACAGGTCCGCACACTTGGCCAGGATGGCGAAGGCGACCAGGATGACCGCCCATGCGAGTATCAGATTGTCCTGTATCGCCAGTTGTATCGTTTCCATAGCCCTTACTATCTACCGCCAAAACAGATCTACAGTCAAGTGCGGATACAGAAGGAAGCAAGCCGGGGTGGTTGTGGTATCAGCGGGATACCCTTGGGGGGCGGATAACGGACTTCCATATGACCGAGCCGATCAAAAGGCCGAGGCATGAGATCACACGAAATGATGCCGCGAGCACATGGCCGATGTATCTGAGAAGCAGCTTCGGACCGGTGACGGCAAAGTGCCTCGATACGCGATCCGGGTCCGGGAATATGTAGTTCGAGATATCCAGCAGCCTGAAAGGGCGGAACTGCAGGCCGACCCCACTTTCAAGCAGTGTCTGCCCCCTCACACCGTCAATGGACGCCGCCCCGCCGGGCAGGGTTGGCGGTGTCATGAGCCTGCGGCAGAGGCCCGCCTGAAGTCTTCGCGGCCTCGGAGGCTCGAGCAGGCCGAGGGGCCGCTCGGCAACCGAAGTGCCGAAGACCCTGTCCGTCACGGCCAGACTCGCATAGACCTCGCCCTCGATTCCCCACCTGCGGCACCTCTCTGCCAGGTGCCCCCAGGTAATAGCACATCCTTCGAGGTGAATGAGCCTAAGGATATCTGCATACCACAGTAGTTCCGCAGATACCATATTTCCTAATACCACCTCGGGCCCGATATGCGAGAAATCCTCTATGTAACGGCTGAAGCAGGTGTGCTTGTCCGCATGATAGCAGAGGTAGGCCAGCAGATCTTCCGGGCACATTGCAGGGATACTGCGTCTCCCGATCGACCATGGGCGGACCCTTGACCAAATCTCATCCATGTCCATCCTGAGCAGGTTAAAGCGGTCCTGCAGGCCCCAGTGGATTTCAAGCGGGATGGAACCCGGGCCTGAGTCCCTGACGTACATCGCGTGGAAGTGGACTTCGCGGTAGTATCTTAGCGGAAACGACCCGGGGGCCGGCATGAAGCCTATCCCGTGGAGCAGGCTATCGGTCCGCGCGATATCGTCACGACGGATGAGCAGATCGATATCGCCTATGGGACGCAAAGCGATATTCTGATACACCGATTTGGACAAGAACAGGCCTTTCAGAAGAATCGCCTCCACGCCGTTGTCGCCCAGGCAGCCGAGAATGTCGCTCAATTGTTCCTCCGCCCGTACGGCTCTCAGGGCGTTGGCGTAGTATATGTTCTTGAGCCTGCGGGATATGCCGGTCGGGACCTCGTGTCGAGTGTCCCATCTCGAGAGGTATGAATGGAGCAGGGATGCCACACCGTGGCGGAGACCTTTCTCCACCAGCGCATCCCAATGGATCTCGAGCGATAACATCTCGCCGGGCCGCCTGCCGGACCCTTCGTCATCACGCTCACCGGCACAGCAAATGAGAAGCCGGTCTTCAGGGGAGAGCCGGCCGGGTCCTTGCCGGTTGTGTCGTTTCGATCGCACCATCGTTCTTGGCTCGCCTTCTCTATCTATAGGGACTCAGCAGTTCCAGCAGCCTGGGATCGACCGTGCCGCCGAGTTCAGCCACCTTATCACAGTGACGCAGGGCGGCTTCGTAGTCACCGTTGCGGTAGTGAAGTGCAGCCAGATTGATATGTGCCTCAACAAGTCCCGGACTTTCGGCCAAGGCCTTTTCACATTCGGCGATCGCCTCGTCTAACATGCCTTTGGCTTTATACGCCCGGCTCAGATTGATGTGCACGTCCACAAAGTCGTGATCGAGCGACAGAGC
>JALGWN010000047.1 GCA_025774115.1 bacterium | reverse complement strand
TCGCTCAACAGATCGGACTGGCAATCCTGATCGCTCTGATGCTGTTCGTCACTATGGTGGATGTATCAAGGCTGATCGGCGGGTAACCTGGATCTCTCCAGTATCTCGGTGTAGACGGTTTGCCAGAAACCCGGCTGCCCCTCATAGGTGACAAGCAGTGAATCGACAAGTTCCTCCCAGAGGGGCGGGAAATCTATATCGGCCATTTCCCTCTCGAGCATAACAGGGTTCCCGGAATAGGCTCTCTCGACGCGTGCGCATGCCGCCATGGTCCGTATGAAGACCTCTAGCTGAGGATCGTCCGGAAGCTCCCGGCTATCGGTACAGGCCAGGCCCGACAGGACGACGGCAATCAGAAGCAGATAGAACCATTTCATAACAATCCCATTATATTTGCACAAGCGGTGTAAGCCAATGGTTTTTTGGGTGTTGTTGACACCAAATGACGCACTCTGCTAATATCCCGGTGGATATGAAGAGAAACCTTTTAGTTGCGACATTGCTTGTACTGGTGTTGGTACCCTCGATTTCCTGTGCCCAGGGTGCCAGAAGACGGGGGACTTCCGGTCCCATCGTCCGGGAGATCTCGATCACCGGCAATTCCTATTTCAGCGGTAAGCGGATCAAGAGTGTGATGCGCACCGAGGCGAGCAAGTTCCTGCGGACCAGGCGGCTTCGGGAGAGCACTTTGGAAAACGATCTCCTCTCGATCGAGGCCCTTTATACCAGGCACGGCTTCCTCGAAGTGCAGGCTGTCAGGGATACTCTTGTTTATGACACTGACCACGAGAGTGTCCGCATCCGGATCAGCGTGGAGGAGGGTGTTCAGACCATTGTGGAGGAGGTGTTTCTCGTGGGAAACACCGTGGTCAAGGAGAAGAAACTGCACGAGCTTCTCAAGGTCGAGAAGGGTCAGCCTCTGAATGAGCGGATGGTAGATGAGGATAAGTATCGCCTCTATTCACACTACGCCGATGAAGGCTTCGTCTTCGCCTTCATCACCAGCGCGATCCGCGGGGCAAACGGCAAGGCTACGGTAACGTTCCGGATCTCAGAAGGGCAGGAAGCCGAAATCGACGATGTCTCGGTTCGCGGAAACGACAGGGTCCGATCCTCCATCATAACCCGTGAGATCACACTTGACCGGGGCGATGTCTTCTCGGGCCGGAAAGTGGTGGACAGCCAACAGAAGATCCTCGACACAGGACTCTTCAAAGATGTTGAGATCGAGCCGAGGCCGGGTACGTCTGATTCTGCGACCGTCGATCTTCTGGTGAAGGTCAAAGAGCGCAAGATGAGGGAACTATCCCTGGCGGTGGGCTACGGCAATCGCGATGAGGCCAGATTGACAGCGGGTTGGATGCACAGGAACCTCTGGAACTCCGGCCGTCAGTTCGATGTGCGCACGGTCATTGGAAGCAGAGATTTCGACAAAGGGCTTACCAGAAAACGAGGCGAACTTGCACTCACCGACCGATGGTTGCTCGGTGTGAGGCTTGTGGGGGCCGTGGCCATATATGCTGAGGAAACACTCGAGGAGTATAAGGAAGTCGCGGATGGGGAATACACTCTTGGCAGGGTGGGTGTGAATCTGAGTGTGAAAAAGGGCCTGCCGAGAAAAACGCAACTCACCACGACGTACACACATGAGTTTGTCGATGTCAGGGATGCCAGCTGGGGTGTGGAAGAAACCGAAAATGTAAGACTCGAAGTCGGCCAGGAGGTTAACCGGGCTGCGGCGGCCACAATCGAGCGAGATACCAGGAGGCCGTTCTTCAATCCCCTGGGGGGGTCGATCACAAGACTATCGGTGCGAAGAGCCGGCGGTATATTCGGAGGTGACAACTCCTATAACAAGGTCACGTGGAGCTGGTCTAGGTATTTTCGTTTCTATTTCAGAAGTGTCATAGCCCTGAGCACCCGCGTGGGCCATGCCAATGCCTATGGTGAATCCAGGAATGATGGGGTGCCGGAGTACGAGAGATTCTATGCCGGAGGGTCCGGCACCGTCAGGGGTTATGATGAAAAGGAATTCGGACCGGGGGATTTCCTGCTTCTGGCCAATATAGAGATCAGATATCCTCTCTTCTGGAAGCTCGGTGGTGTCTGTTTTCTGGATATGGGTAATGTCTGGGAATCGATAGATGACGTTACCAAGTCGGATTTCGATTTCTTCGTACCGTCGGAGGAGTATGGATCTCGGAGAGCCGGGGACGTCAAGTACAGTCTGGGTTTGGGGCTGGGGATCCAGACTCCGGTCGGGCCGGCCAGAGTGGACTATGGGGTAAGGCTTAAGAGGGGTGTAGACGCCGATGGCAACAAAGAGTCAATCGGCCGCATCCATCTAACCGTGGGGCACGCGTTCTAGTCATGAGAAGACGCACAAAAGGACTCATCTACCTGGCGGTCATAGTCTGTGTCCTTGCGCTCGGCACCGTGATCGTCTTCCGGACTCAGGGTGAGCGAATAGCCATAAAGATGGGTGATTTCCTGACATCACGGGTCGGCCTGGACCGCAATCTCAGCCTGGAGATCGGTAACATCACGGGCAGCGTGATTCGGGACCTGAAGTTTGAAGATGTCCTTGTGACTTACACCGGGGGAGACCGTCCTGCCATTCTACTTTCCGCCTCGGCCGTCTATGCCAGGTTCAATCTGCCTGCCTTGCTTCTGGGCCGGATAGAGATCGATTCGTTGGTCTTGGAGTCGCCGAATATGACTGTCCCTAGGCGATCCGATGGATCGAGGATTTATCTAACCGGAGACACCAAACCCGGGCCTTCCGGCAAACCGACGGCGATCAGGATCGAGAGCGTCGCGGTACGCGATGCATCGGTGAACTGGCAAGGGAATACGCCGCGCCGGATAAGTCATTTTAACGCCCTTGGGTCCCTGGCAAGCACGGACGACGGCTATGGGATCATGCTGCAGGACGCGGATCTCCAGTATGGGAGAACGTTGGGTATCACCGGTATCAGCGGATCGGCCGAGATGTTCGATAACGCGGTGCGCATCGACAGCTTGTCTCTGGAGACCCGTAGGAGCCGGTTTGCACTCTCGGGACTTCTCGGTAGAGGAGGAAGCGATTCGATCAGGCTACAGGTCACCGTCGATAGCCTTGGGCTTGAGGAGGTACCGACCTTCACCGGTGGCGACCCGAGACCGGATCTCGGGAAGTTGGCGGGGCTTGTCACCGTAGGCGGGACTTACTCGAGTATCGATTTCAGCCTGGCACTCGAGGGAGATGTCCTTGGTTGGCCCGTAGAGGACCTGACCGCAGATCTCACCTATGGCGATGAAACTGCGGACCTCGATCGGCTTTCGGCGGTCATCAACGGCGTGGCGCTGGACCTCTCGTGCGAGTATGCCATGTCGGAGCCGCCTCGCTACAAGGGTGTTGTTGCCTTCTCCGACCTCGATCTGTCGCGTTTCATCTCCGATCAAGGCGGCGCCTTCGACTCGGACCTGAACGGAAGCATCCGGTTCAGTGGAAGCGGCCATACCGCTGAATCCTTAAGGCTTGCCACCTGGCCGGGATTCAGTGCGGGTAGATACCGGGACTGGCGGTTTGACGCTATCAGGGGCAGGGTCGATGTTACCTCTGTGGGCGTTGTGCTGGACAGTGTCAGGGTCGGTCTGGCCGCAACCGAGGTCATGACGGTCGGACGCATAGGCTACGACGGCAAGACCGATCTCGGTTTCACCTTCGACATACCGAGTCTTGAAGGCGTATCCGCCTATCACGGGCAGGAAGACCTGGACGGGAGCGTGTGGGGTGAAGCCCGTCTTACCAGGGGCACTGAAGGCCTGGGTCTTGATGCGGAAGCCTACGCAAGCAACATAGACTTCCGCGGAACCGAAATCGGAAGCCTGACCGTTGACCTGACGCTGGCAGAGGCCGGCGGCCGCCGGGAAGGGGAGGGCCATCTGTTCGGGCACGATCTGGATATCATGGGTTTGAAGGGCACCGAACTCATCGGGGACTTCTCTTTGGAGGACACCACCGTCAGCATAGGAAGGCTCGCGCTGACGCGTACGGATGGATCGCTGCTCGGTGTGGTTGGGTCGCTGGATATGAGGGACGAGGGTTTCGGTCTGACCTTGAGCAACTTGTTTGTGGAGATGGCGGGCTTCATCTGGGAGAACCCTTATGAGGTTCGGGTCGCCTACGAAGGCGATTCCCTCACCGTCAGCGACTTCGCACTCCAGTCCAGGATGGGCCGCATTTCCGTTGAGCGAGCCACCTATGATGGGAGGCTATACTCGATAAGTTCGACCGTGGAGGCGTTCGACTTGGGTCTTCTCAAGAGTGTTACGGAGAAAGAGATGCCGACGGGACTCTTGAATGTTACCATGACGGCTTCCGGCACGGCGGACAGCCTCGCTTTCGATGTGGGTTTCCAGGTGGCCGGCGGCGAGATCCTGTCGGTGGAGTTTGAGTCCTTGACCGGGGCCATCGGCTATGACGGCAGGAGGGTCGACCTTGCGGGGATAGAGCTCAAGCAGAACGGCGGGAGAGTCTCGGTCAACGGGTGGATACCTGCGGATTTATCCCCGACCGGGGTTAGACAGGTGCTCAAGTCGGGCAATGGCTACGATCTCATAGAGGATCTGGGGGAGATCTCGGTTGAAGTATCCGACATAGATGTAGCTCTACTTCAGCCCCTCATACCTCCCGTGGCCAAGATCAGGGGATTCGCAGATCTGACGATGGATATCAGAGGCAACAAACACAGTCCCGAGGTTTCATCCCGTGGAAGCCTGCGTGATGCGATCTTCGGTGAAACCCGGATCGGGCCGGTCCAGTGGGAGATAACACTCGCTGATTCGGTGCTCCGGGTGAGCCGCCTGGCTTTCGGTGAAGGTGATGAAAGCGGACGGATAAGCGGCCATCTGCCACTGGCGGTTTCCATCCTTCCCTTCTCCAGCCGGCTTCTTCGGGAATCCTGGGATCTTGATATAGCCGTAGAGAACGGCAATATGGGGCTCTTGTGCGAGTTGATTCCCAGACTCAAGGTTTGCTCCGGCACCTATGCCGTGGACCTGAGAGTGGGCGGTAATGTTGCGGATCCCACCTTCGACGGTCTTGTGAGCCTGTCGGGGGCACGATTGAGACTCGAGGGGGTGGCTCAGGACATAAGGGACCTCTATCTGGAACTGGCGACCGACGGCAAGAGGTTTGAGATAACCAGGATGGTTGCAGAGGGCGGGGCTCTCAAGGCAAGCGGGTTCTTCGAACTTGTGAGAACCCGTATCAAGAAATGGGACATAGTTGTGGATCTCAACCATTATCGGGTAACCGAATTCGAGGACCTTTATGCCCAGCTGAAGGGAAGGCTTCAGATAAGATCCGAGCGCATTGCACCGGGGCTTTCCGTCCCGATGATAGAAGGTGCTCTGGTCGTGGAAGAAGGTGAATACTACTACGTTGCCACAGGTGAAGGCGGAGGTGGGGATATTATACCTATGACACCGACCCCGGCCTGGGTCATGAATATAACCGTGGAGATCCCGAACGATTTCTGGATCAGAGGAAGCCAGGTTACGGCGGAGCTTCAGGGTGATCTTAGCGTCAGAAGGGGTAGGAAAGGTTTAATGGTTCTGGGTACGCTTAAGACGATAAGAGGCGATTTTAAGTT
Source organism: bacterium (assembly GCA_025774115.1). Lineage (GTDB taxonomy): Bacteria > Arandabacterota > Arandabacteria > Arandabacterales > Arandabacteraceae > JALGWN01. The sequence continues at coordinate 9,362 of JALGWN010000047.1, read as the reverse complement.
GTATCACAATAGCTTCAGGATTTCGAAAGGGGAGTTCAGATTCAGCGATGTCAAAAGCTTCTGGAATGCGTATATTGAATTAGAGGCGAATGCAACCGTTCTTGACGAGCGAATTCAGATAACGGCCAACGGTTATATTGACGAACTATATATTACAGCGACCTCTGAGAGTGGCTGGAACGAACAGCAGATTTTCGAGGCCCTTCTCCTGAGAAGAGGAGATGTCTCGGAAGCAGGTGAAGAGCCCGGTTTTGTGTCCCAGGCCTTCGTAAGGTCCTGGGCCACGGCTCTTGCGAATCAGGTCAGCGATGATGTTGCGCGGGAGTTGCATCTTGATCGCTTTGGTGTGGAGATCGGTGAAAGCGTTGAAGGCGACGCGTTGTCGGCAACCCGGTTCACCTTCGGTAAGTACGTATCCGACAAAGTCTATCTCGAATACAGCCAGTCACTCGGGTCTCTGTACGGAGATAGACGGAAATTCACACAGACAGGGCTTTCCTATCCCGAGAGGCAGATCTCGGTGGAGTACAGACTCAGTGACACCTTCTCGATAGAGGGGGAAACCGGAACCATAGGAGGGCTTGAGTACTTCGAGGTGGACCTCAAGCTCCATTATGGCTACTAAGTCAGGGGGAGGAGGAAGATGAAGAGGACATCGCTCATATTGGTCCTGTTGCTGCTTTTGCCGGCCCTGTGCCTCGGGTTTGGTAAGAACAAGGTCCAGTACAGGGGATTCAAGTGGTCCATACTTGAGTCGGAGTACTTCGACGTCTACTACTATGAAGGCGAGGAGTTCCTCGCCGAGCGCGCGGCCCTGTTGGCGGACGCGTCCTATGATACACTGAGCAGGTACTTCAGCCACAGCCTCTCGACGCGTATCCCCATAATGATATACCGCTCCAATAACGAGTTCCAGCAGACCAACGTCACACTGGAGCTTCTCGGGGAAGGGGTGGGGGGATTCACCGAGCTCTACAAGAACCGGGTCGTGCTTCCGTTTACCGGTTCATATGAGGAGCTGAGACATGTGACCATGCATGAGCTCACCCATGTGTTCAATTTCGATATGCTCTATGGGGGGCTTCTCCAATCGGTGTTCGCGCGTCAATATGCATACTCGCTCCCCCTGTGGCTTCTGGAAGGCCTGACCGAGTACGCCTCCGAACACTGGGATGCGGAGGCGGATATGGTGGTCAGAGACGCAGTAATTACCGGCTATTACTTCAATCTCTACCAGAACGTCACTGGGTATCTTGCCTATAAACAGGGACAGTCGGTGATTCGCTACATCGCTGAGAGATACGGTCGTGAGAAACTTTCGGACATTTTGCAGACCATCAGTACCTCGCGGAACCTCGACAAGGCCCTCGTGGCCAGCATAGGCGTCGATACATACGGTCTGAATGAAGCTTGGGTCGATCACGTTAAGAAGATGTACTGGCCTGAGATAGCGGCCAGGACCGATCCTGAGGATATCGCCTTCAGACTCACCGACCACAGAAAGGACGACTCTTTCGCAAACACAATGCCTGCGATTTCTCCCGACGGGCAGAGAATCGTTTTTCTCTCCGACGAGAGCGGCTATGATGATGTCTATCTGATGTCCGCGCTCGACGGCAAGATCATAAGGAAGCTCATAAAGGGCCAGAGGACGCAGGATTTCGAGTCCTTTCATACACTCCGGTCCTCCTTCGGCTGGTCCTCCGACGGCAAGCGAATCGTCCTGGTGAGTAAGAGCAGGGATACCGACAGGATCTACATCATTGATGCGGAGAAGGGCAAGGTTCTGGAGAAGATCAGTCCTGACTTCGACCAGATCTACAGACCGGCCTTCTCGCCTGATGGGCGTGCGATGTCATTCCTGGGTACCGACGGCGGGAAGCCCGGGATTTTCCTCCTTGACCTCGAGACCCGCGCGATCGAGGCCCTTCATACGGGCGCCATCGAGTACCTGGGTTATTCCTGGTCTCCCAGCGGTGAGAGCATAGCCTTCTCGGCCATATCACCCGGTTACATCGATTCGCTGAGGATTTTCACCAAGGTGGATCCGCTGGACAAGCCCCAGCGAGACATCTACCTGCTGCGGATCTCGGATGGTCTGGTGAGCCCTGTCACCAGGTGCCTGTCTGAGGATGTCTCACCGACCTGGTCACCGGACGGGGATAAGATGATCTTCATATCCGACAGGACCGGTGGTTACAACCTCTATGCATATGACTTCGGGGATTCCACCACGACGCAGCTTACAGACGTGCTCGGAGGCATCTTCAGCCCATCCTGGTCATCGGCAGGCGACCGGCTCGCGTTCTCGGTTTTCAATGAGGGTGGATGGGATGTCTATCAGACGAAATCACCGTTGGAGAACCTGGAGGCGATCAGGGTGGAGAAGGAGGACGCATGGAAATACGAGGCACCCTGGGTGGTCGAATCACGGCGTTCGGCGGTGGATTCGCTTCTGGCTCGAATGGGGCCCGAGCAGCCTGATACAACAGCCTACAGAACGATAGACGACTACGAGCGGAAGCCCTACCGGCTCAAGTTCTCTCCCGACTGGATCTCCGGTTCGTTCTCTTATAACTCCGCCGACGGTCTGGGCGGGCTGACCAGAATTTCCCTGAGCGACATCCTCGGTAATCACCGCATATTCATAGGTGCGGATTTCTTCGCCAGCTTCGAGAACCTGGACTTCGTGGCCAACTACTGGTACCTGGCGCGCCGGATGGATTACGGCGGTGGGATTTTCCATTTCAAGAACTATTACTACTCCGATCGAACAACCATGGGAACTCCGATAGCCAGCCGGGGCGAGGACAAGCTCTTCTCCGAGCGGAATTTCGGTGGAGTCATGGCTTTCTCGTTTCCATTGGACAAATTCCGGCGGTTCGATTTCGATTTCACCGCCATGCGGATATCCAGAGAGATATATGAAGATGACGCGTACTGGGTGGGCGGGGAGCCTCCGGTCGAGCGGCGCGAGAACGAGGACATCTATCTGCCGAGGATATCATACACCAAGGACACCACGATCTGGGGTTCGACCGGCCCTATAGGCGGGACCCGCTACATGTTGAGCGCGGAGAGAAGCATCGTGGACGTCTTTGGAAGCGATCTTTCCTTCACCACTACGATGCTGGATTACAGAAAGTACTTTATGTTCTCCCGAGGGACCCAGCTGGCCGCCCGGGTGTTCGGGGCCACCAGCCAGGGGGACGATCCCTCCTGGTTCTATTTGGGCGGCGCCTATAATCTCCGCGGGTATAAAGACTTTGAATTCGACGGCAACAATGTGGTCATGGCAAGTATCGAGCTGAGGTATCCGTTTATCGACAGGCTGATAATGCGGGGGCCTATACCGCTCCAGCTGGGTGGACTTCGTGGAGCGCTGTTCTTCGATATCGGCGGAGCGTGGAGCGGTCATTATACCGACCTCAGAGTCGCCCATCGCGTCGATGGCCAGGAGGAACTCAAGGATCTCAATGCCGGCTATGGTGTCGGCATGCGGATGTGGTTCGCATACTTCCTGATGAAGATTGACTGGGCCTGGGCTACACGCTTCAACGGCCAGGTTGGGAGGAGGGTACACTTCAGTCTGGGAGGAGAATTCTGATTGCACCTCCTCGGTAATCTTAATCCCAGACAGCAGGAAGCCGTGACCCACGTTTCCGGACCGGTGCTGGTGCTTGCCGGGGCCGGTAGCGGGAAGACCAGGGTCCTGGCCCACCGGATCGCTTACCTCCTCGGCGCTGTCGGGGTAAGCCCCTACGAGATCCTCGCAGTGACATTCACCAACAAAGCAGCCGGCGAGATGGCCGACAGGGTGAGGGCCCTGGTGGGCGACATAGCCGCAGGCATCTGGATGGGCACGTTCCATTCCATCTGTGCGAGGATCTTGCGGATCGAGGGCAGGCGACTGGGGATTTCTCCCGATTTCACCATATATGACGATCGTGACCAGGTGCTTCTCATGAAGCAGATCCTCTCCGATCTGGGTCTGGCGAAGAGCAGGCTCACACCGGCGGCGGCGCTTTCCAGAATCAGCTGGGCCAAGTCCGGTCTCGTGAGCCCGGAGGATCTCGCCGGTATGGTGGGGAACCCCTACGATCGGAAGATCGCCGATATCTACTCAGACTATGAGAATGCCTTGAGGGCGAACAATGCACTGGACTTCGACGATCTGATCTGCATGCCCGTCAGGCTTTTCAAACACGATCAGGATGCACTGACGAAATTCGCAATGAGGTTCACACACATCTTGATCGATGAATATCAGGACACCAACCGTGCCCAGTACGAGTTTGTGAGATTGCTCTCATCGATCCATAGAAGCGTGTGTGCGGTGGGCGACGACGATCAGTCTATCTATAGATGGAGGGGTGCGGACGTCACCAATCTGCTCAATTTCGAAAGGGACTTCCCGGAAGCGGCGGTGGTCCGTTTGGAGCAATGTTATCGTTCCACCAAGACCATCCTCGCCGCCTCCCAGGCAATCATACAACGCAACGTCGAGAGGAAGGAGAAGGACCTCTGGACGGAAAATCCGGTTGGTAGAAAGGTCATGCTCTCAGCCGTCCGGGATGAGCGCGGGGAGGGCGAATTCGTCGCGGACATGGTGAATAAGCTCATGGAGGAAGAAGGCAAATGCCTCTCTGACTTTGTAGTGCTCTACAGGACCAATGCCCAGTCCAGACCTATGGAAGATGCCTTTCGGGGGAAGGGAGTACCTTACGTCATAGTCGGAGGCATCAAGTTCTACGAGCGGAAAGAGATCAAGGACATGATAGCCTATCTCAGGGTGCTCGTGAACACCAGGGACTCCGTGAGCCTCTCGAGGATAATCAATGTGCCCCATAGAGGCATAGGCGACGTTACCTTGGGCCGGCTCCGGGAGTTCTGTACCGACCAGGGGATATCGCTATCGGATGGCCTCACCAGGATCTCCGAGATTGCGGGACTCAATGCCGCCTCCGGACGCAAGCTTGAGGCCTTCGGTAGTCTTCTTGCGAAGCTCCGCAGGGAATCGGCCGGCAAATCGCTGGAAAACGTCATCAAACTGGTGGCCGAGGAATCAGGGTATCTGGCATACCTCAGGACGCTGGATAAGGTGGAGAGCATCGCCAGGACGGAGAACATCGAGGAGATGGTTGCGGGCGGCTATGAGTTTCAGGAACGTAGCGACGAACCCACACTGGAGAAGTTCCTCGAAGAGGTCTCGCTGGTCATGGATATCGACCTCTGGGACGACAGACGCGACGCGGTGAGTCTCATGACGCTTCACAATGCCAAGGGCCTGGAGTTCCCGGTGGTTTTCATAGCCGGGGCCGAGGAAGGTTTGGTCCCGCACCACACCTCTTTCGAGGACCGGGCTGAGATGGAGGAGGAGCGGCGGCTATTCTACGTGGGTATGACCAGGGCCAAGGAGCGCCTCTTCATATCGACCGCTGCCGGGAGAAGAGGTTTCCGGGGCTGGATGCCCCAGGTTGTCTCCAGGTTTGTCGAGGACATCCCGGAAGAGTTCATGGAAATTCTGGCCTCATCGGAGGACCGCCATGTTCCGGATGAGACCCATTCCGACTGGGGTGAGGAGAAGGTCATTCGCATAGGCACACCCGTGAGGCATGCAGAGTGGGGTACAGGGCGGGTTGTAGGCTGCGAGGGCTATGGTAAGCAGCTCAGGCTTACGGTGAAATTCGGCGGGGGCAGAGTCAAGCGCCTCTTGGCCCAATACGCCAACCTCGAATTCCTCGAAGAAGACCCCCTTTAGCGGACGAGGATGATCTTGGAGGTGTGGGTGCCGGTTCTCGACCGGACCGCAAGATAGTAGGTGCCGCTGGCCACCGGATTGCCGAATCCATCTCTTCCATCCCATTCCACACGGGCCTCTCCGGAAACGGTGATGTGTGCCATCTGTCTAACCAGCCGGCCGCGCACGTCATAGACACCGACGTCCACGGGTAGCCGGCGGTCGTTGATGGACATACTGAGAATCACGCGATGACAGAAAGGGTTGGGATAAAGGCCCAGAACGAGATCCGTGACCTCAAGAGGGTCATCGATACCCGCCGGAGAGGTGCTCAGCCAGCCTGAGTAATCGATGTTCCCCACAAAGAGCAAAGGGTCGGGCGGGTCGGAGCCCCACCATGTCGAGTGGGCCATGATCTCATTACCGGTGGCGTTATAGAGGGCGTACTGCGAGTTCTGACGAACATCATTCTGCCCGCCTACCATCGAGGAGGTATCTCCCAGGATGGGGTTTGCATAAACAAATACAGCCATACCGATCCGGTTCTCGGCGATTGTGGTCTTGGAAAACACAGGGTCGGAATAGTAAGCGGCCTTTACACCGCAATCCCCGTTGAACGCAATCCAGCAAGAATCCACTGTCGGTGAGCTGTTGCTCATGTAGATACCGCACTGCGAGTTGTTATGGATTCTGTTGCCGCCGAGGATACTGGGTGAGGAGGAATAGCACGAGATGCCGTGACCCTGGGTGGTGTATCCGATCTCGTTGTCTTCAAGAATGGCGTGCGAAGAAGTGGAAAGGATGACACCGGCATAGAGGTTCTCGGTCACTTCATTGCCCACGATTATCGGGGTGGCTTGGTTTGTGGAGATTCCGTAGTTGTTGCCGGTCACCGTGTTGTGATCGATAAGCGGTGCGGCTTCGGTGATCTTAATCCCAAGCATGCAATCGGTGATGATGCACTCTGAGATATAGGCATCCGAAGTCTGGCACTCGATACCGGTGACGGCGCCGAATATGCGGGTCTTGGTGATGGTAGCTGACGAGCCGGCCTTAAGAAGAATGCCCATCCAATCATCCAGGTCACATGGATTGGCTATGGGGCCAAAGTCTATCATGGCCGTTGAGCTTCCGACGGCGACAAGATCTCCTTCCACCTCGATCTCGCACTTGCCGGCGGATGATCCCGTAGGCGAAACGGTATCACAAACGAATCTGATATCCGTCCCACGTCCAAAAGACAAACGGCTGGTGCTGTCGACCTTCACATCTCCAACCACGTCGATCCGACCGGAAAGCGTAATATCCCCTGAGATGGTGCCGAAGACCGGCTGGGCGTATAGGCCGGTCCTCGTGACGGTGGCCCCCATGCAAGGCCAGTCGGCCCTTCCGCCCGACATGCCCAGGTCCAGGACGAAGAGCAGGGAGTCGCTCGAACTCGCGAGGATCTCGATGTTGCCGTCCAGGTCAAAGTCCTGACTCTGCGGCCCCGACAGACAGAAACCTTGCATCGGAACCGGGGTGATAAAGTCGGCTCCTGACGGCCTGATGATATGCATCCTTCCCTCTTCCATGGCGATGACGATCTCGCTGAGGCCATCCTGATCGATGTCTGCCAGGACCGGCGAGCCTATCGGAGTACCACCGGTGTCCACCTGAAGCGTCAGGCTGATTCCGTCGATACCAAAAACCCACCCGCACTGCGATGTACAGACGATCTCAAGACCTATGTCACCGTCGAGATCGCCGAGTACGATCTGGTTTGGGCATTCCGGAAGCTCCACCGTCTCCATCACGCTGCCGTCGGACGCATCCAGAATATAGAGCACGGTGCCGGCTGCTGCGATGATGTCTATCGAACCGTCCCGGTCGATGTCGCCGGCGACCATACATGATATGGGGTTTGCCGATATGTGCTCATCCCACTGTGTACCTGGGGGATCCACGCTACATGTCAGGCATGTAATATTGCCGTCATCGGTACTGAATATCACTTCCTTGTAGCCGTCCAACTCGTTGTCGCAGACCACAATGCCGGTAATCTTCTCCTGGTAGGTGGTCAGCTGATGGCTCCAGGTGTATGCTCCGGACGCATCAAAGGTGTGTATGCGAGAGAACATGAAATCATAGGTACTCATCAGGATCTCGAAGCTCCCGTCACCCGCGAGATCCGCCACGACCGGTGACAGCACCGGATACTCTGTATAGCGCTGCCATATGGTATTACCGTTTGCGCCGTTGGCTACAAGCAGGGAAGCCTTCGTGGTCAGGATCGCTTCGGTAGCCCCGTCGCCGTTGAGGTCGAATGCCGACGGCCTGATACCTCCGAACACCTGGTCGAGTCCCAGATCTTCCTTCACCCAGAGGAATGAACCATCGATGTCCAGGGCTGCCGCATAGGTCCCGCCGGACGTGATCAGGATGTCCAGCTCGCCGTCGGCGTCCAGATCGGCAATCGCATGGCCCTTGATATGATCCCCTATCTTGATGGGATAACCCGATTCAAACGGATAGACATATGTCCCAATGGCTAAAAGATTGTTGGATTCATCCAGCTCCGCGATTTCGTCGGGTGCGTCGGCTACCAGCCAGAAGGAGAGGTCTCCCGCATCGACATCGTCAATCACAAAAGAAACCTTGCGCTTTTCCCAGCCCCAGAAATCCTCATAGGTGTGGTCGGCCAAAAGCACCCCGCCTGAATCCGGATGATCGGAGTAGAGACTTACTGAGAATTCCTCGAGGGAGACTCCGCTGGCGTTCCAGATCTCAGCCTCGATCTCGACCGGCTTGCCCGGCAAGGGAAAATTGGGCCCGATCTCAACCGAATACGGGCGTATCAAGAGATCCGGTGCGGCGATAGGCATCTGGTTCAGATCGAAGTTGAGGCAGGGGTCGCCGAAGAGGTTAAGCTGCCTTACCAGTATGACCTCTCCCAGCCGGATCAGATGTTGGGTCTTGGCCTCCAGTATCAACTCGCCCAGGAATGTGGAACCGTTTAGGAAAGCCGACTTTACGATCTCCGGAGCAAATACGACCGAGGCATTTCCGCCGGTCTCTCTCGGTGATGCCAGGCAGGCGATTGCTCCTCCTCCATCCTGTGTGAGCAGGCGTTCCGCAAAACAATCGACACCTCCATCCGAATAGGTCTCAGTTACGTTATCGAACCATCCGTTGCTGCAAGATATGGAGAGAACGATCGGAAGCCTGCCGGCGTTCTCCAGGTTGTCTATCAGGCTGCTTCTGAAGACCCGTTGGAAGCGCCCCCCCCAGTCCCACCGGTCCCCGTCACCGCTATAGAGCAGGAAAAGTTTGCCGGCCGCCAGCGAGTCCGACATGGCCTGACAGGCTTCGGCGTCTCCCGAATCCGTCGCGGGGAAATCGTATCTGTAGTATCTCGAAATCTGAATATCATCCGGCACATATGCTTCCAGGTTGTCGAAATAGACTACGTAGTCCTGCTTCTGGGCGAAGTAGCAACCCCCGGCGAAGAGTATCGACTTGGTCCAGCCGTCGGTCGGCAGGGGGGAGTAGGAGGAGAGTTTGGAGAAGTACCGTGTCAGTTCCAGCTCGTCACCGACAGGTATCCGACCGATCATGATGTCCTCGAAATCATCGGAACCTG
>JALGWN010000192.1 GCA_025774115.1 bacterium | reverse complement strand
ATGAGCAGTCTCCGTTTCGGCGAGGACCGGCTTGTCTATTCTTTCTGGAAGGAGGACGTGCCGGGCGTGGATCGTGAGGCGAGGATGCCCGATCTTACCGACATTGTCCCCAAGGCCGTGATGGCCACGGTACCGGACTGGCCGGAGAAGAGCCGCTGGTTCTTTGGATGGTCGAGGAGATCACCGCCGGGCTTCGTACCGATGAGGAGAAGATAGCCGCCCTGCTCCACTGGGTTGCCCAGAACATTCGTTACAGCGGGCTTAACATGGGCGAGGGCGAAGGCTATACGATTCACCCGGGCGAGATGACCTTCCGGGATCGATGCGGGGTGTGTAAGGACATAGCGGGCATGTTGGTAACCATGCTTCGCGCGGCCGGTTACGAAACCTATGCCGCGATGACCATGGCGGGTGCTAGGGTGGAGGAGATCCCTGCCGATCAGTTCAACCACTGCGTAGTGGCCCTACGTCAGGAAGACGGGGAGTACCTCATGCTCGACCCCACCTGGGCGCCCTGGAACAGACCCACGTGGAGCCGTTGGGAGGGCGAGCAACATTACGTGATCGGCAGCCCGGAGGGTGAGGACCTGTGTGCGATACGGCCGTTTGAGCCCGATGAGAACCTCTTGCACATAGAAAGCGATGCCAGGATTCTCGCGGACGGCACGATCGAGGGCACGTTCGCGATGCGCGGCAAGGGTATCTCGGACGGCAGGATAAGGAGTGTAGCCGCGTATCGCCCGAAGCGGGATGTCCGGGGTTATCTTGAGGGTTGGCTTGCGGACATATCGGATAGGGTTGAGCTTGTGGACTTCACCCTGAGCGACCATCGCGATTTCACACATGATGCTACCATGCACCTCACCTACCGGATTCCCCGGTTTGCGGAGCTGTGGGATGATGACCTGGTATTTCAGTCTCCGGCTCTGCTTCTGGTCGCGGAGAACAGCGGGCTCATACGCCTTCTGGGGATGCCGGATGATGAGGAAAGACAATACCCGGTCTTTATGTGGGCCCCGCAGAGGGTCGAGATAGAGGAATCGCTCCGGCTCCCGCGCGCTTATGAAGTGGAGGAGCCCGAGGCGTGGGAGCTGGAAGAGAACCTGGCCTCTGCATCTTTGGTCTGGGAGCCAAAGCAACACGTGCTCGATCTTGATGCCGAGGTGAACCTGGATAGAAGGCTTGTCCCGGCTGAGGATTACTCCGGCGTGCGGGACGTGTCAGAGGAGTTCAAGGCCAAAGCCAAAGTCGAACTCTACGGGGTACGGTAGGAAGGGGAGATCATGAACAGGAGAATAACAGGCTTCGCCGTCGTCGCGCTCTGCTCGATCATGGTCTGCTTTGCCGCCGGCCGGGTGGTGGGGGAGACAAGAGGTCCTCTCGGGGAGGACGATATCCGTGCACTTGTCGGACGGGCCCCGGACGAGGAGAATATACCGGATGAAGAGGCCCTGGTGCTTTTCGACGGCACCTATATCACCTATGAAGACAGCATGGCCTCGGTACGCCGTCAGCGCATCATCAAGATCTACACAGAGTATGCCATAGATGAGGTGGGAGACCCACGGCTCGCGTATGACGGGAGCCGCCAGGATCTTGAAATACATGCCAGCCGAACTTATCTTCCGGACGGCTCTACGATGGATACACCTGAGAACGGGTACAACGAAGTAACCCCCTTCGGGCTCGATCGTTCCATGGAGCATCTGGATATCCGGGAGATGGTGGTGAGCCACGTAGGAATCGTGCGGGGTGCGTCGGTGCTGCTCGACTGGACGGTCAGGGACACGGCGCCTGCCGGGCTGCCCTTCAACCGCGTCTTCATGCTACAGGATGAGTTTCCCACCTTGGAGAAGGAAGTTATTGCGGAGGGAGACCTGTATGGAGAGAGTGTAAACCCCTCCGGGAGCAGGCTCACACTTGCCGCCCCCGACATTGAGGGCGGTAGGCTGGCCTGGCATGTGGCGGACCTTCCTCAGCGGCCGCAACATGCCGACGGCAGGCTCGGAGATCAGATTCCCTGGATCGCTGTTGCGGCGGCCCCAACCTGGGAGAATCTGCTGGGCACGCTCGGTGGGAAGGTAGCAATGGCCGGCTTCTCAACTCACCATGTGGAGGCGGTTCTCAAGGACATGGAAGAGGAAGCACCCTTCATCGGCGAGCGTGAAGCTCTCGAGAGAATTGTGGAAGCTATCGGGGACAGGACCCACCTGGTCCGCTATCGCCCTTGGCTTTTCACTTCCCTGCCGAAACCCGCCGATGCATCCGTCCTGAGGTCCACCGCTACACCTATAGATAGGTGTGCTCTCATGCTTGCTGTATGCAAGGCGCGGGACCTCGGTGCCGCGCTGATTCTACCGGCCGCGTGGCGCAGTCTTACAGAGGAAGTTCCGGCTCTGGAAGCCCTGGGAGATCCGCTTGTTCGTGTGGTCGGTTCGGAGGGCACCTGGTTTGTCGATCCTGTAGGTGGTGCGGTGACGATGCGGGAGCCCTTCGAAGGCGGCGTGCCCTATTTCGTTGCAGACGGGGGTTGGGTGGAAAGTGATTTGATGAGAGTGAAGCGCGAAACTGCTCCGGTCAGGGCTAATAACATTCGGCTGTCGGTCTTCTGGGACATCGAGGCGGCTGAGGCCGAAGCGGACGGTTCCGTGGAGGGCCCGGCTGTCTTCGGGCTGGCCTGGGAAGAGCCCGGGCAGCTCCTCAGGGAATGGGCCGAGGGCTGGACCGATAGCGCGGAGGCCGGCGATGTGCGAGTCCTCGCTTCCGGCCCCGAGGCCATAACCTACGCCTTGAGCCTTGATGCACCGCTTCCATCTCCGGATGACAGGGGCCGTGTCTTGCTCCAGTTGCCGATGCCGCCATGCGATATGGGGGACCTGCTTCCACATGCACTAAATCTTGCGCACAGCGAGACAGACGGAATTCTCTTTCCGCCGGCTCCTGCGACCGTCAATCTGGTCTGGCAGGTGCGCCTGCCGGAAGGTTATACCTTGCTTCCGGGGTGGGACCGGGTCGTGATGATGGAGGGCGGGTCGTTATCCGTCGAGCGAACGGTCACGGCTGATCTTGTCGAGCTGGCTTACCGCTTCCAATGGGATGGACGGCCTGTACCCCCCGAGGCCTATGCGAAATACAGGGAGCTCATACTGGATGTCTCCGATGGGCGACTCACCAGGCTGGTTCTGGCCGAAGAAGAGGAACCTGAAGAATAGGCCTAACCCGGATTATTCACAAGCCTCCTGCTGCAGGTATCGGCTGCCGGCTCGGGCTAGCGGCAGACATAGAGATCGAGCCCGAGGTGTTGAATCCCAAGACCTGTGGCCGGCCCGCTTACCAAGGAGCACTGCGGTTTTTTGCAGTTACTTGTCACCCGGAGGTTTGACTGGTGTTTATACGCCATTCTCCTCAAACCCCTACCCGCCGGAGGGTCGACGCCCTTTCACCGTGGGCCCTCGGACCTTGACAGCTACCCGCAACACCCGACACTAGGCTCTTGCGGGTACGTCGTCTACTGTGGTAAAATTAGATGATACGGGGCAGGCGTGGCCCGGGGATGTTGATTCGCATGGGAGCAGGATGTGCTTGAGCTGCATCTGTGAGAATCCTTAACCGGACTGCGTATTGATAATGCCTGCGTAAAAGCCGGGGGCGTGGGGGAGGACAGTACCGCGAGATGAGATTCAGGGTGGGCGTAATTGTCGCAGGCATGGTGCCCTTATGCCTGCTGCTGTCGTTTTTGGCTGCTCCCGAGGCCGTCTGTGATCCGAATACCCAACTGAACGATCCTGTCCGGACAGCTGCAGGCGCCCCGGCCGGCGCGTCGCACGGATGTGAGATGGTGGAAGCCGGGCAGGGTGAGCCGTCTTCGCCGGTTCGCCTGCGAAGGTGCTTCAGCCGGGACGTGGGTATCCCGGGCTCGGGCGAGGCTGTCCCAGCCGGGTGGGGGGCCGTCAGGAGCGTTTCTCCGATCCAGGCGAAGCCCGATCTGATCGTACTGGATACGTGGACTGTGCCCGCCACATTTTGCCGGTATGCTGTGGTGGATATCCATAGTACGATCAGGAACATCGGCACAGTGGCCGCCGGTGACAGTTTCTATTTCGACATGTGGTTTGACGGCGACAACATAGGGTTCGCAAGGATCGAGAGCCTTGCGGCCGGGCAGGCCCTGGAACTCGTACTCGACAACTTCGCCTGGCCGGGCGATACCCTCTCGCATACAATCACCGCAATGGCCGATACCGACCACGAGATCGATGAGGAACTCGAGACAAACAACATACATCTTGAATACATCGCCGCCAATATGTGCACGACCTGCACTTTTGTCTCCTTGCCGTTCGAAACAGGATGGAACTGGCTCTCGCTCAATGTGGATGATCCGGACATGTCATTGGACCATGTGCTGGCTTCGCTTGACACCAATGGTGTCTATATCAAGAGCCAGACGGCATTCGCAGAATATGTACCAGCCTGGAACGGTTGGTTCGGCACTCTGACCTCGCTCACCTGCCACGAAACATACATGATAAACATGGGAAGCCCGGATACGTTGGATTTCTGCGGTTTTCCGTACGATGTCTCGACACCTTTGGAGTTGCCTGCCGGTTGGAGCTGGATATCCTATCTCCCCCGGGATACGATGACTGTCGATGATGCACTGGACTCGCTCGAAGCCAACGGTGAATACATAAAAAACCAGACTGCCTTCGCCGAGTATGTTCCCGCCTGGAATGGCTGGTTCGGTACCCTCGTCGAGATGTGCCCGTGCGATGGTTACAAGATCAAGATGGCCGCGACGGATACGCTGGTGTACCCGGACTTGAGCGAGGTGACCGGCAGCAAGGAGTCG
>JALGWN010000046.1 GCA_025774115.1 bacterium | reverse complement strand
AGGCGGCCTCACCCACGCCGAAGACCGAGATAAGACAGAACTGGCCGGGCTTGAAGATAAAGCCTTCCCTGTCGGCCGCCTCCTGGCACTCAAGCCTTAAGGTCCGTACATCCGAGGTCTCCTCGATTATGTCGGCGACCTTCACGATTCGCGGCAGCAGGGTCTCTTCCACTACGCTTTTTCCTCACTCGGTAGTTGATCTAAGATCTCGGTGATATCGACACCTACGGGGCAGAACCTGATACACCGGCCATCCCCGACACAGGCTGTCTCCCCGATGTTATCGACGGTGTATTTAAACTTGTGCATTATGCGCTGGCGGTACCTGGCATGCCGCCCAACCCGGGGCTGGTGGCTCGCCATCTTTGTAAAGCCCGCAAAGGAACAGGCATCCCAGACCCTCAGGCGCTCGCCCCTGGTAAGGCCGGCTTCATCGACAATGTCGTAACAGTGGCATGTGGGACAGAGGTAGTAGCAGATGCCGCAGCTAAGGCAGTTCTCCGAGACCTCATCCCACCTGCAGTGATCGAAGTTCTTATCCAACCAGGCCTTGAGGCCTTCGGTCGTTACCTTGCGGGTGGGCTCAGGCGGTGGTGTCACGGTTCCGCCTTCATCCTCTCCGATACCGACCTTTGCCAGAAACTGTCTGCCCTTCTCACTGGCTGCCCGCACCAAGTAGCCGCCTTCGGTGGGAAGAAGCAGCACATCGCTACCGGTCTCATCATGAGGTCCATAGCCCATGGAGGTACAAAAGCATGCGGAGTCGGCCCTGGAGCAGGCCACGGTCACAATCACACTCCGCTTCCGCCTATCCATATAACGCTTATCGGCAATCTCGCCCCCTAAGATCTTGTCCACGATAGCCTGGGCCGATGCGTCGCAAGGACGCGAGCCCACGACAACAAGAGTCTTCGTCTCGTCGGTCACGGGCTCTACGGCACCTTTGTCTAAGTCGAAGCGGGCGATGGGCTCGCACGATGGGAGCATCACATCTTTAAGCGTGTTCTGCGTGAGCACATGGTCGAGACTCACATCCTCAGGGCCTTTAATCCGCTCTATCATGACACCGTAGTCGTGCTTTACCGGGGCGAAGACAGTGAACTCATCGCCCCCGGCATCGAACACACGGCGCAGGAATTCAGGCACTGTTATCATAGGTGCTTACCTTATGAAATGCTCTGGGTCCTTATCCTTACTGAAACTCGACTGGAAGAGCTCGGCCTCACAATCGATGCCGCACTCGTGACCGAAGGCCTCCTTTATCCTGCTCGTAAGAAATCTATTCAGCATATCCACGGGTATCCCCACAGGGCAGACCCTTGTGCACTCCCCGCATGAGGAGCAGCGGCCTGCAAGGTGGGCGGCCCTTATCATGTGATAGGCAAGGTTTCCCCTGGGTAAGGGGGCTCTATCGATCCACTGGGGCTGGGACTTCTCGGTGATGCACTCCCTGCAGTAGCACATGGGGCATACCTGGCGGCAGGCATAGCACCTTATGCACTTCTCCATCTGTTCATGCCAGAAAGCCCAGCGTTCGTCTTCGGTCTTGGCAAGCATCTCCTCCACATCGGCCAGGGGATTACCGGGCGGAGGGGTGACGCTCGCGGGGTCGCCAATGAGGTCATCGTAAAAGAGGGGCACACAGACTTCGCAGCCACCGCACTTGATTGAAAGCCCTCCCCCGCTGGAATCGGGATATGTGACCCCATCACAGACCATGCCTATTACATACACCTGATCGCGCTTGACCTGGCTTTCCTGGATAAGTGTCACAACCGCCCTGGCGTCACAGCCTTTTACCACAACCCCCACATGCTCACCCCGTCGGAGGATGGCGACGACAGGTTCGCGGGTTAGGTAGGCTGCGAGGTTATGGACGCAGGCTGAGTTCCAGACTAGGTTACGGGCCTCATCCGGGGTCCGGACCATGAGCGGTCTTACATCCCCCGAGGCGTTAGTGCCATAACCTATGATGAGGCTTACCTTGCCCTCCGAGAGAAGGTCTTCGGCCCTTTTTCTTAAAGCTGCCTCGCGCTCAAGAGCCACTTGGCTTTATCTCCTTGGCTTCGGACCGCAAGTTCTCGGTCAAGTCCTTGACCTTGGTCAAAGGTCCCAGCCTGTCTATCGTGTTACAGGTATCTTCCACAACCTCGGCCCACTTATCACCTTCCGAGGCGGAGCACCAGGTGACTTGGAGGCGCTCGGGTTCTATGCCCATAAACCCTAAGAGTTCCCTGAGCACAAACATGCGTCTTCGCGTGGTGTAGTTCCCCGTAACGTAATGGCAATTCCCGGGATGGCACCCTCCCACTATGACACCGTCGGCTCCCCGCTCGAAGGCTTTCATCACGAAGCTCACATCCACCCTACCCGAGCACGGGACCCGCACTATACGGACATCGGCGCGGTGCTTAACCCGGGTCGTACCCGCCAAGTCGGCACCGGCATAGGAGCACCAATTACAGAGAAAAGCCACTATGCGGGGTTTGAAATCAGCCAACTTAAGCCTCATCTTTTACATTAACTATGTTAGATAATACATTGATTTCACTATAAATCTGCTCATCACTAAAACCCATAAGATCCACGGCCTTGGGTCTACAGACAGCCACACAGGCGCCGCAGCCCTCACAGACGCCGGGGTTGACCCTGGCCACTTCCGCCTCGGCCCCGGTCTCAGGATCGGTATAAGGCACCCTTTCGACGGCACCATAGGGGCAGATCTCTTCACAGGCAAAGCAGCTTATGCATGTGTCGGAAGTCACCTCGGCCACGAGCGGCTCTCGCACCAACTCATCGGAGGAGAGCAGGCCTATCACCTTGGCGGCCGCGGCCCCGGCCTGGGAGAAGCATGATACCGGGGGTATAGGTTTCAACCGGACGGAGTTTGGGATGGGCTTCGGTCAAAAAGCCATACTGATCGAAACCTATTCTCAGTTTCTGAGCGAGGGCTTCGATCCCCGGGGCAGACGTTACGGCCGTGGCTAAGACCACAAGATCGGCCCGGATCTCAATCTGCTGGCCTGATATGGTATCGGCCCCACGCACATAGATACAGCCATCCTTCTCGAAGATCCTGGACACCCTGCCCCTAAGGTAGACCACGCGCTCGTCATCGACGGCGCGCTTCACAAACTCCTCATAGCCCTTGCCCCCCGCGCGCACGTCTATATAGAAGATAAAGGCCTTGCCGTCACGGACCCTATGCTTATAGAGCATGGCGTGCTTGGCCGTATACATACAGCATATCCTGGAGCAATAGGGGTAACCTTTGGAGTCATCCCGCGAACCTACACACTGGATGAAGACCACGGTCTCGGGGGTCTCCCCCGTGGAGGGCCGTATGATCTTCCCCCCCGTGGGACCCGAGGCGCTCGACATGCGCTCGAACTGAAGACCGTCAATGACATCGGCGATCTTGCCGTAGCCGTATTCGCCGTAAAGGTCCTTGCCTATAAGATCGAAACCCGTGGCCACCACGATGGCCCCCACGTCTTCTTCGACGATCTTGTCCTCATCGTCGAAGTCTATGGCATCGGCCGGGCAGAACGTCCGGCAGACCTTGCACTTGCCGGTGTTGAAATAGATGCAGTTGGCGCGATCGATCACGGGCTCACTGGGTATGGCCTGGGGGAAGGGCACATAGATGGCTTTGCGCTCCGCCAGGCCCCGGTCGAATTCGCTTGCGACCTTCACCGGGCACTTGTCGAAACATATGCCGCAGCCCGTGCATTTGTCGGGATCGACGGTCCTGGCCTTCTGTCTTATCTTCACCTTGAAGTTGCCCACGAAGCCAGAGACCTCATCCACCTCGGCATAGGTATATACCGTGGCGAGCTTATGCTGGGCGAGCTCCACCATCTTAGGGGTCAAGATGCACTGGGAACAATCGAGCGTGGGGAAGGTCTCATCTAGCTGGGCCATATGGCCGCCAATGGAGGGCGAGCGCTCCACCACGGTCACCGGGATACCGGCCCGCACGATATCAAGAGCTGCCTGTATACCGGCCACCCCACCGCCTATGACCATTGCCCGCTTAGTCACGGGGATCTTTATCTCATCCAGCGGGCTGTTGCGCCGAACCTTTTCCACGAGCATGCGCACGGTCTCTATGGCCTTGGCCGTTGCGGCCGCACGGTCGTCATGCACCCACGAGCAGTGCTCACGGATATTGGCCATCTCCATAAGATAAGGATTGAGGCCGCTCTTTCCGGCCAGACGCCTGAAGGTGGGCTCATGCATCCGGGGGGAGCAGGCGGCCACTACAACACCGGTGAGGTCCTCTTCCTTTATGGCCTTACCCACCAGGTCCTGGCCGGGATCGGAGCACACATACTTGTACTGGGTAGCATAGGCCACGCCGGGAAACTCAGCGGCCGCCTTGGCCACGGCCTCGACATCCACCGTCGCGGCGATATTGGAGCCGCAGTGGCAGACGAAGACCCCTATCCTGGCCATAGGCTTACCTCAAACCTTTAAGCCCCGCCGTCTCAAGAGCGGAAGCGGGTTTATCATATGCTTGTGCATCCCTAAGGCGCGGGGCGAAGCACCAAGGGCAAGACCCAGCACCTGGGTGAAGTAGAGTATGGGAATCTCAAGATCGGCACCCAGACGTTTTTCTATGTCACTTTGCCTGAGATCGAGATTGGAGTGGCATAAGGGGCAGGCAACCATGACAAGATCGGCCCCCGCCTCTTTGGCATCCTGGAGGATATCCCCGGACATCTTGTCGGCTATATCGGGCCGCGAGAAGGCGAGGGAGGCTCCACAGCACTCCACCTTGTATCGCCAGTCAACGGGCTCGGCCCCCACGAGATCCACCAGGCGATCGAGCATCTGGGGGTCCTCCCTGTCGTCAAAGCCTGTGACCTCGGCCGGCCTCACGAGGAGGCAGCCGTAATAAGAGGCGATCTTAAGCCCCGCAAGCGGTGTCTTCAGCCTTGCCTTCAGGTCCTGCTCCTCGGCCGCCTCACTCACGATCTCAAGAAAGTGCCTGACATCTACATCGCCTTCATAGGGCTCCCCTAAGGCTTCAGCCACCTTCCCGGCCATCTCAGGATCGCGCTTGAGCTCGAAGTTGGCACTACGCATACGGCTGTAGCAGGCGGCGCAGCTTGCGACCACGGTGTCGGCACCCATCCGCTTGGCCTCAAGCAGATCGTAGGCGGGAAGCACGACCGCCAGCACCTCATCGGACATGTGCGCCGCTGTGGCCCCGCAGCAGATCCAGTCGGGGATCTCTTCCATCTGGAGCCCCAGGGAGCGGGCGACCAGGAGGGTGGAATCCTTGTACTCCTTGGCGGATGATTCCAGAGCGCACCCGGGGTAAAATGCCAGTTTCACCTTTTGCTTATCTCCTCGGCCTTCTTTATGAGCTTACGCACCTTGCCCATCCCCTTAACCCTCGGGGGGGTAAGCGCGATCTTGTGTTTCAATAACATCTTGGGCGCCTTGTCCATATCCTTGGTAAGGTGCCCGCTTAAGATATTGTATGCACCGACGAAGCCGGCCTCGTAGAGCCTCCCGAAGCGCTTGACGGTATTAAGGAAGGTGCTTATGAAGATGGGGACCTCCCGCACCGGTACGTGATAATCTTCGGCACGTGCCTTCCGCCGGAGGGCGTCCATTACCTTTACGATCTCGATCTCCCGGGGACACCGGGCGGCGCAGGTCTCACACGAGGCGCATAGCCAGATGGTGGAACACGACAGGGCTTCGTCCCGGAGTCCCAACTGAATCATACGCAGGACCTGGTTGGGCAGAAGATCCATCGCAAAACCCACGGGACAGCCCGCCGAGCACTTGCCGCACTGATAGCAGATTCTTATCTTCTCACCGCTGGCCGCCTCCATCACCTCTAAGAAGTCCGGCGATGCGGTCTTTTGTGTTTCAGACTTCGCGGATACTTTCACTCAATCCCTCCGGATAAAAAAGCAATCTGCCGGGCCTAAACACATTCGATTCCCACATACACTTTGAACTCATTTGAGGCTGCTAAGTTTCTTGTGCTTATTGATGCATTGCCTCTTCTCTATCGTCCATATCTCTGCTCCGCTTGCGCTCGAAAACCCGCGCCAGTAGGTAGCCGATCCAGTAAAGGCCTATGACCGGCACTGTCATAAGGAGCTGCGAGATCACATCCGGAGGCGTTAGGGCGGCGGCCATTACGACCACAATCACCACGGCATACCGCCAGCCCTTCCGCAAGGTGCGGCTCGGCACCAGCCCCATCCATGAAAGCACGGCAAGCACGAGGGGCAGTTGGAAGACCAGACCGAAGGTAATGACGAACTTGGTCACAAAGGACACATAGCTCCCCATCCTCACGGTGGCCGTGACCGATGCGGGTTTAAGTCTGAAGAGAAAGGCCACGCTGAGCTTCACCATAAGCAGATAGGCAAAAGCCGCGCCGCAATAGAAAAGCGCTATGGACATGGCGACCAGGGGCCCGGCGCTCCTACGCTCGCGGGCGAAGAGGCCCGGGGAGATGAACTGCCAGACCTTGTAGATATTCAATGGCAGGGCAAGCAGCAAACCCATGAGGAGCGCGATTCTAAGCTTCGTGGTGAAGGCCTCGGCCACCTCGAACATGTGGAGGTCGTAACCGTCACCCGGCCCCAAGGCCCGGGTGAGCACCGCGGCGAGATCGCGGCTTAAGAGTTCGAGCACGTCCTCGGAGAAGAACCAGGCAACCAAGGTTCCCACCAGGGTGGCCGCGACGATCCAGACAACGGTCCACCTGAGTTCCTCGAGGTGCTCGAGGAAGGACATCTGCGTGTCGCGTTTATCTTGCATAAGTCGTCACAGGGTTCGTCGGGCGCAGAGACCCGACGCTACAAAGACGGTTCGTCGTGACAGGAGTCGCGACGCTACGCAAACCATTAGTCGGGCACGGAGACCCGACGCTACAGATACGTTTGAAATCATCAGTCTTCGGGAAGGTGGCCCAGCGCACCTGCAATGGTCACCGCATTCTCTTTGCACACATCACGACACAGGCCGCAGCCGATGCACTTCTCATGTATCACAGCGTGCTTCTTGCCCTCCTCCCCCTGAATCGCCTTGAAGGGGCAAACCTTTACACAATCACCGCACCCTGTACATGACGGTCCTATGAAGGCCCTGGGCCGGGCGGTCACCCGGTCGGCAATGCTGTCGGTGGGACACTTGGCTGCACAGATACCGCAGTTTGTGCATTTCTCGTAGTCTATGACCGCCAGGTTGTCTTTTATCTCGATACACTTGACGGGGCAGTTCTTGGCACACAACCCGCAGGCGATACATCCCACCTCACATATACTCTTTACATTCTTGCCCTTATCGTGCGAGCTGCAAACCACCCTTACCTTCTGAGGTCTCGATACCAGACCTATTATGGCCTTGGGACAGGCCTCGACACACTTGCCGCAACCCGTGCACTCGCCCTCATCCACAGCGGCATAGCCTTCCTCCATGGAGATGGCCCCGAAGGGGCAGGCCTCGACACAATCGCCCAGACCTATGCAGCCATAGGGACATGCCCTCAAGTTTTCCGAAAGCAGGGTCACGGCCTTGCAGGAGGCCAGACCCTGGTAATCCATCTTGGCTTCGACGCGGTTACCGCCCTTGCAGGCTACGACCGCCACCACCGGCACCCGCTCTTCGGTCGCAAGCCCCAGCGCCTCGGCCGCCGCATTGGCGGTCTCCGTGCCTCCGGGCGCGCAGTCATACGGCGAAACGACTCCCTCCACGAGAGCGCGCGCGAAGGCCAGACAGCCCGCATAGCCACAGCCCCCGCAGTTGACCCCGGGAAGCAGGGCCTCCACCTTGGCTACCCGAGGGTCCTGCTTGACTGCAAACTTCCTGGCTGCCAGTGCAAGCCCCAAGCCGAACAAGGCGCCCAGAGCGGTAAGACTCAGGACCGAGTAAACAATCACATCGGACAAATCGAAGCACCTCTATTGGGCGAGTTTGATCTTGACCTCGCTGTCGACGGTCGCGTTCATGGCCGTTATGTCTTCCTTGCCGGCGCGCTCGGAGCGTGTCTCCTGGCTTGCAGTGGTCTTCGCCGTGTATTCCACGATCACGCCGACGGCATGGTCGAACCAGATCACACCGGTTCCAGTCTCGCGGCTTTCAAACCAGGTCTCCTTGCCGCCCATGCTGCCGGTGCCATCGGCATCGATGGTTAAGACCGTACTTATCTTCGCGCACTCGCGGCCGTTCTTAAGACCGAAGCCTTCAACCGTGTAATCAAGCGCGGTAACATAATTGACCCTGACCGCACCGGTGACCAGCTCCATCTCGAACTCGTTATGCCAGGTGCTGCCGGTATTTACCGCCTCGCCCGGAGGAGGCTGGAACATGGTCACCAACTGGTAAACGATATACTCCTTGAACCTTCTGGCACCGGTTGTCCTGCCCCCCACATCGTCAAGACCCTTCCAGTCAAGTGTGGCGCCGTCAGGGTCGCTCTTAAGCCAGAGGGTAGCACCCGCGTATTCCGGGGCATTGGGATCGGGCTCGGGTCTCCCCTGAGCAACGCGGGTCACTGTGAACTTCTTGAACTCGAACCTTCGTTCCATGCCCTCGTCGTTCAGGAGAGCAACCTTGGCGGTGAAATCAATCGTGCTCAGCCAGGATCTCACGCTGCCTTCGATGTTGCTGTTGATGCCGAAATCGGCCTTGTACGCGAGGTACTCGCTACCGGCCTGTCCGAAAGCAAGTGTTATGGGCTGGGCCGCTCGCTGCACGGCAGCCCCACCACCACAACCCAGGATGAAAGCCATGGCAACTATCAACACAAAGCCTATAAACCGCATGCGACACCTCCAGTTCTTAGCCTTCACAGTGCTCAATCTCCCGCCAGCCCCGAGAAACCCTGAAACGCTATGGCCATAAGGCCGGCGACAATGAACGCGATGGGAACCCCCTTCAAGGCCTGAGGGATATCCGCCAGATCGAGACGTTCTCTTATTCCGGCCATAAGAAGCAGGGCTATGGTAAATCCCAGGCCTGCCGAGAAACCGTGCACGACCATCTCGACAAAGCCGTAAGAGTTATCGATATTGAGTACCGCCACCCCCAGGACCGCGCAGTTGGTCGTGATCAGCGGCAGATAGATCCCCAGGGCCCTATACAGTCCCGGGGAGGTCTTCTCGATCACCATCTCTACAAACTGCACAAGGGTCGCTATCACCAGGATGAAGGCGATTGTCCTAAGGTACTGGATATCGAAGGGGACAAGGATGTAGTGGTAGATCCCGAAGGTAGCGATTGAGGCCATGGTCATGACGAAGATAACGGCCATACCCATACCCAGGGCCGCATCCAGCTGCTTGGATACCCCCAGGAAGGGGCACAGCCCGAGGAAGCGCTTCAAGACCACGTTATTTATGAGTATCGCCGCAAGCGCGATCGCAAAGAGTCTGCCCCAATCCAAGGTCCTATGCCCTCCTCTGTTCCATCAGATTGAAAAGCCCTATCAGGAGGCCCAGCGTGATAAAGGCCCCGGGAGACAGGATCGCAATCAAGACCGGATTATAGTGCTCGCCCAGCAGCACCAGATCCCAGATCTTGCCAGTGCCTATTATCTCACGGATCGATGCCGTTATGATAAGCGCAAGTGTGAATCCCAGACCCATGCCCAATCCGTCGACAAAGGACCGGCCGATAGAGTTCTTACTGGCGAAGGCCTCCGCCCTTCCCAGGATGATGCAGTTTACGACGATAAGAGGAATGAAGATCCCAAGGCTCTTATGGAGCGCCGGAGTATAGCCTGCCATCACAAGGTCCACGACGGTAACGAAACTTGCAATCACCACGATGTAACAGGGGATCCTTATCCTGGAGGGCACGCCTTTCCGCACGAGGGAGATAAACACGTTGGAACCCACGAGCACAAAGGTGGCCGCAAGCCCCATCCCCACCCCGTTCTTAAGCGAGGTCGTGACAGCCAACACCGGACACAGGCCCAACACAAGCCGGAAGACCGGGTTTTCCCGGACGAAGCCTTTGGTGAATTCCCTTGCGAGACTCACTCCGAAGCCTCCTCGAAACCGCCGATCTCCTGCTCGAGCTGCTGTATGGCATCCCTCACCGACTCGCTTACCGCGACGGAGGATATCGTGGCCCCCGTTATGGCTTGAATATACTCATCGGTCTCGCCGGCCCGTACAAGGAGGCTGCCGGCCCCTTTGCCGATAAACTGGCTCAGGAACCACGGCGTGTTGCGCATGCGCAGCTCCACTATGACGGCCTCCGCCAGAGCAAAGGTCGAGGCCGGACGGGTGAGATAAGCCGTCGAATCGGCCGCGCCGGCCCCGAAGGCGCCGGGCACCAGCTCAACCACGCGGGCCGTATCCATCTCAGCCACGGCCTTCCCGAGCTCGTTACACTTTTCGCCGTCCCGGAGGGTGACGTCCACACAATGGACGGTGGTATCGGCTTCGATCTCGACACAGACCCTCTCGGGCTCACCACGTCCCACCATATCGGCGATGGCATCCGCCACGGTCCTTGTGGAAAGCACTTCTTGAATCCTGGTACCCAGGCCGGGTGTCTCTTGCTGGTTGGTGATTCTCAAACCTGCTATTCTGCCGAAGGGATCGACCCCTACTACGGTCTCGATCGTGCTGCTATAGCCTTTGCCCTCGGCCGTCACTACATAGCCCGCGAAGCCTGTGGTATCGGCTTTCCTGTAACCTCTGTGGTAGGTCATGGCCTCGCCCTTCTCCTCCACGAAAACCCCGCAGGCCGCCTCCGGGAGGGCGATCATCCTGGCCCGCTCCTTGGTGAGCTTAGCCTGCAGGTCGATCTTGGGCTTAGCACTCTCGTATACGAACCCCAGAGCGAGTGAAGCCGCGAAGGTGACAGCGGCAAGTACGAGTGTGAGTTTTATCATTTCTTTGCCCTCGCCTGACCCAGCTTCCTCGGCCGGGTGTATCTATCGATCAACGGTACGGTGATGTTCATGATCAGTATGGAATAGGAAACTCCCTCGGGGTAACCACCCTTGATCCTTATTATACTTGTCAAGAGACCGCAGCCAAATCCAAAAATAAGCTGCCCTCTCGGCGTTATGGGCGAGGTAACCATGTCGGTCGCCATATAGAAAGCACCCAGGATGAGGCCGCCCGAGAGTATGTGAAAGAGGGGATTGCCGTCGAGGATCCCCTTACCACCTATGAGCCAGGTCAGGACAGCCACGGTGCCGATATAGGAGACCGGGACCCTCCAGTTTATGATACGCCGGATCATGAGATAGGCCGCCCCCGCCAAGAGGAGAAGCACCGAGGTCTCTCCCACACACCCCCCCACGTTTCCGAAGAAGAGGTTCTTCATGGAGGACCCCGAGTAGAGCTCGCCCAGATAGGAAGTGGCCCGGCTTATCTCCCCCACACCGGACTCGGGATCCACGAGGAGCCCCCTGGCGTACTTATATACCCCGAGGGGTGTGGCCGTTGTGATGGCGCTTATCCCCGAGAGCGAGCCCCGGGACGGGGCAAGCCACCTCGCGGTCATATAGACCGGCCAGGAGGCCATAAGGAAAGCGCGTCCGGCCAGGGCGGGATTGAAGGGATTGTAGCCGAGGCCGCCGAAGGGTATCTTGGCTATACCTATCGCGAAAACAGATCCCACCACGGGGAGCCAGTAAGGCACGCCGGGTGGTACATTGAATGCAAGCAGGACTCCAGTGAGAAGTGCGCTACCGTCCACTATGGTAATCTTGCGCTTCATAGCCTTCTGGCATACGGCCTCAGTGAGAACCGCCGACACCGCGGCAAGCACTATTATCACAAGAGCCCTGATTCCGAAGAAGTAAACGGCACCTGCCGATGCCGGTATCAAAGCTATGATGACGGCGTACATCACCGACTTAATATCCATACCGTCCCGCATGTGTGGAGACGGGCTTACGGAGAGTTTAAGATCCATCTACTCAGTTTTCCTTCTGCTTCCTTCGCCTGGCAAGGATTTCAGCCTTGCCCTGTTTCATAAGGTGCACGTGCCTGATCTTCGAGGGGCAGACAAAGGCGCACACCCCGCACTCCATGCAGTCGAAAACGCCATACTCCTCTGCGAGCTCGAGATTGCCCTTCTCCACCAGCCTTGCGATCTCGTTGGGCACAAGCCTCATCGGGCAGTGATCCACACAACGTCCGCACCGAAGACAGGGTCCCGGCTCATCGCGGAGCACCTCGGATTCGCCGAGCAGCAGGATGCCGGATGTTCCCTTCACCACAGGCACCTCATCGGTATGCTGGGCTATACCCATCATGGGCCCGCCCATTAAGATCTTGCCGCACCCGTCGGCGGCGCCTCCGGCACAGGCGATGATGTGGCTGAAGGGCGTTCCGATTCTCACCCTGAAGTTGCCGGGGTTCTTAGCTGCGCTACCTGAGAGGGTAAGCACCCTGGATACCAGGGGCCTGCCGAACTTGAGCGCTTCAAACATGGCAAGCGCGGTGCCCACATTCTGCACGAGACAGCCTATATCCATGGGCAGTCCCCCGCAGGGCACCTCACGTCCTGTTATGGCTTTTATGAGCTGCTTCTCGGCCCCCTGAGGGTACTTGACCTTAAGCGCCGCAACCTCCATCCCTTCCCGGCTGATCACTTTTTCCGTGAGCACACGTATCGCATCCGGCTTGTTGCGCTCGATACCGACAAAGGCACGCTGGGCCTCTACGACCCTCATTATCACCTGGAAGCCGACCAGGATCTCTTCGGAGTACTCCAGCATCAACCTGTGATCCGCCGTAAGATAAGGCTCGCATTCGGCCCCATTGAGAATCACCGTATCGATGTTCTTGCCCTCCGGCGGGGAGAGCTTCACATGGGTGGGAAAGGCGGCCCCTCCCAGACCCACGATCCCGGCCTCTTTGACGGCGTCCCGCACGGCTTGAGGCGCTCCATCGGTAAGGTCGCTCCACCGGGCAAGATCGATCCAGTCGTCCTTGCCGTCGTTTTCGATAGCCACGGCGGGCAGACGCCGCCCGAGCGGATGGGAATAGTCCGCAATCGCTTTGACCTTGCCTGAGACCGAGGAATGGGCCGGAACCGAGATGAAACCGTCGGCTTCGGCAATCTTGGTACCTATCTTGACCTGATCCCCGGGCTTCACTATGGGTTTCGCGGGTGCGCCGGTATGCTGGGAAAGAGGTATGATCACAAGCTCGGGAGCAGGGATCTCAGATATGGGCTTGGTCTCGGTGGCCCGTTTGCCTTCGTGGGGATGAACACCGCCTGTAAAAGTCCTGACCATTAAATAAGCCCCCCGGCTAGGAGAGCCCCACCCCTATCTTGCCTCTGTAAAAGCAAGTCTCAACATGACTTCCCGCTATTTCGAGCAGGTGAGTGACAAAACTGTCCTGGAAAGGTACAGCTCGCCTGAACCGATTGTCAAGCGAATTCTCCGGCACGAAACGCTGCAGGACGAGGCGCTTGGCACCCTCGACCGCCTCCCCGATAAGACGGATCTCCTCTTCCCCCACCAGACCCGGAACCAGGGTGGTCCTGAATTCGTAAGCGTCGCCGAAGCCGGAGATTATCTCTATGGATTCCCTGATCTTCTCCAGGGGGACCTTGACCCCGGCCGCCTCATGATACCTCTCATCGAGAGGGGCCTTTATGTCCATGGCGAGATAGTCCACCAGACCCAGCCGGATGAGCTCCCTGACCGCCTCCGGCCGGCTCCCGTTGGTGTCGAGCTTGACCCCCATGCCGAGCTCCTTAAACCTGCCCGCAAGCCGGGCGAGATCGTCCCAGATCGTGGGTTCGCCGCCTGTGATCACGACACCGTCTATCCATTCGGAGTGGCTGGTGAGATAGCCGGCTACCGTATCGAGGTCGACCGTGGCGAGCTCATTCCAGTCGAGGATGAGCTCCCCATTCTGGCAGAAGGGGCATCTGAAGTTACAGCGCGGCAGGAAGACAACCGAAGAGATACAGCCGTCCCAGTCACACAACGAGGTCTCAACAAAGCCCTTTATCTCCGGACCCGTCATTCAGGTTCTCTTTCAGAAAGTAATCACGGAATTCACTGGATCGAGGCACCTTCTTGACCCAGCGAGCAAGCTCCCGGCCTTCATCCTCCAGTATCACTGTCGGGACGTCATATACGTCGCGGTAGGCGCCCTCGGCGAGCCCGTCCACGGTCTCCATATCTATGAAGTCTATGGAGGTGGATTCCCGCTTGCCCCACTTCTCGGAGAAATAGGTCACCTTCTCAACCGCCGCCTTGCAGGCGTCGCATTCCTGTTTGCCGAAAACGCTTACCTTGATCATAGATTGCTCCGGTATCTGTCCTTGAGTTCCGCCTGCTTGCCGTCGTTCCAGCCCGAGATCTTCGAGAAGTAACCCGTGACCCTGGTGATGCCGTCCACGTCCATAGAACCACAGTGCGGACAGGTCTGGCTCAAGCCCCTGGTTACCCGGTCGCATGCATTGCAGGATGTGAATTCCGGGGAGAAGGCAATCTGGGCGTTGCGCGTGAACCTGAAGGTCTTCAAGACGAAATTGGCGATTGATTCCCCGGAAGGCCTCGAGTCGGCAAGCCACACATGGGACAGGGCACCGGCCTCTATGAGATCATGGTACTTGCCTTCCAACCGGACCCTCTCGATCGGGTTCATAGCTTCGGCGACATTGAGGAAGGTGGAATTGGTGTAATAGGTGGTGCGCTTGACGATGTCACCTTTTACGATCGCCTCGGCTTTCTTGCCGTAACGATCCATATCCAACCTTGAAAGCCTGAAGGCCGCGCTTTCAGCCGGTGTCTGCTCAAGCACAAACCTCATATCGTACTTGCGGGAAGCTTCCTTGGTCTTAAGGTTGAGATAGGCGACCACCTTCAGACCGAACCTGAAGGCCGCCTCATCCTCGTGGAGCTCCGTGCCGAGGTGAGCCTGCACCAGCTCGTTAAGACCCAGGAGTCCGATGAGATACGTGGCCCGTTTGGTCCTTAAGTACGGCTCGCCGTCCTTCTCCATGGTAAGCAGCGCGAGCGGGCCCTCGTCTTTCATATTAAGGAGCGACATAATGAAATTCTTCTTCTGGATGTGACCTTTGATCGCAAGATCGAAGAAACCGTCCAAGATGGAGAAGAGCCTGGCATCGTCCCCGCCAGCCAGGAGTCCGGCCCTCGGAAGATTGAGCGTCACGTTCTGCATCGCGCTGTATCTCATCCTCCAGGGCCGCTTGGCATCCTCAAGATCGCTCGCATCGAGTTTAAAGGAGAGCCGGCAGCACTCGGAGATCTTCGCGGTCTCGCCGCGATCGAAGACGAAATAGGTGTTTCCCTTCTCGGCGGCCACTTCAGAAATGTGATTGAGGAAGTCCTGGTGTCCCGGTGTGGCGAAGAACTTCTCGGTGATGTGAACCAGGGGCTTGGGGAAGAAGAAGGGTCGACCGGTCCCGTCACCTTCCATGAAGACGTCGAAGAGCGACCAGGCGAATCGCTGGGCCTCTTTCTGGTAGGCACCGTAGGTCTTACCCATCGAAACACCGCCGGGGCCCACGGCCTCCACGTTCTCGAAATGCTTAGGCACCTCCCAATAGATATTGATATCACTGAAGATCGCCTGGCCCCCGCGGGCGACACTCTGCTGGGAGTATTCGAACACCAGCATCTGGGCCATTTGTTTCATCTCCCGCTCACTCAAGCCCACGAGGAAAGGCGAGAAGAAGATGTTCACGGCATCCCAGCCAATCGCCCCGGCGAAGTGGCCCTGAAGCGCAGCCGAGAACTTCACCATATGTGCAAGCAGCGTCTCCGGGTACTTGGCGGGCTTGGCTATGGAGAGGGCGTTGGGGAGATTGAGGCCGAACTTCTTGACATATTCCAACGATTGGCCCGAGCAGTAGGGTCGGTTGATGAACCCGAGATCGTGAAGATGGATGTCGCCCCGCGCATGTGCGTCGGCCACATCCTGTGAGAACACCCTCATCAGAGCGTATTGCTTGTTGATCGACTCGGCGAGCGTCATGCTCGTAGCCTCGGGATTGTGAGGAATATTGGCGTTCTCGCGATTGCGGAGGGTTATGATCCGCTCGGCGTCATACAGGGGGACCCCGAGCCGTGCGTGCTTCTTTCGTGCATCCTCGAAACCATGCTCGATGAGCTTGGTGTTCACAAGCTCCCTGATGAGGGATACCGTCAGGAGCCTTATCTGGGAGTTAAGGATACTCTCCTCGACCTCCTCACTTATGGACTTGGCCACGTTCCCGGGGACTCCCGCTTCCCTCACCATGGCCTGCACCATCTTCTGCTTGTCCCACTGGGCGATCTCATCTCCGGAGGTTCTTACGAAGAGCGCGAGCTCGGTGGGATCTATATCGGGTCCTCTTTCCTTTTCGTCCGCATCGGCCTCGGCCTGGGTCTTGGGTGCACCCCTGCGCTTCGCGCGCTCGTGCCGGTAAAGGATGAAGGACTTCGCGGTCTTGGCATGACCGCGCTTGATCAGGATCTTCTCGATGGCATCCTGTATGTCCTCGACACTCGGCAAGCCCGCACCCTGTGAGGCATAGACATGGAGAATGACTTCGTCGGCCAACCTTTCGGCGGTTTCCATCTCGGTGCCTCCCACCGAGTGAGCTGCCTTGAAGATAGCTTCCGTGATGTTATCGCGGTTGAAGTGTACGATACCTCCGTCTCTTTTTCTTACCAGCTGGAACATACGTGAGGCCAGGCGATGATGCAGGTCGTGAAGGTCCTCAAACCGAAGAGCCTGATCCGATACCGGTTGGGGTTGCTGCTCGGGTTGGTCCTTTTCGTCTCTTACTTCCGGCCCTTCATGTTCGATATAAGTCCTTGTCGGCTCCATCCTAAACCTCCATATCAGGTGTGTTCCCTCGCTCCCTTTGCCTCTCGTATAAGCGTTCTCAGTTCGTGCATGAATTCGGTAATGTCTTCGAAATGTCTGTAGACGGATGCGAATCTGACGTAGGCAACCTCGTCCACGTCGCGCAGGTGTTTCATAACCTTCTCGCCTATCTCGGCGGACGGGATCTCGGTCCTGAATTTCGCCTGGAGCTCGGTGACGATGGCGTCCGTAACTTCTTCGATCCGCTCCCTGGGTATGGCACGTTTCTCACAAGCTTTGATAATGCCCTCGAGAATCCTGCGACGATCGAATTCCTGTCTTCTGCCGTCCTTCTTGACGACTACGATCTGGGCAGGTTCTATGTATTCATAGGTGGTATATCTGTGACCGCACTGGAGGCATTCACGCCGGCGCCGCGTGACCATGCCCTCCTTGGTCGATCTCGAGTCTATTACCTTGTCCTCGCCGTACCCGCATGCGGGGCATTTCATACGATTTACTCCAATATGTTGGGTCCGGGCCACAAGGTACACCCAAGATATGGTACTGTCAAGTCTTTCTGGAGGGGGTCTGGGTCATATGATAACAAGAAATGCTCGGCAGGGTATGTCAGCCAAAAATACCTCAAAAATGCTCAAAATCTCTCAAATCCATGAGATTAGTTTCGATTCCGGCCTCATCCAGCATTTCCTTGGACAGCTGATCGGGATAAGCTCGCTCGACCACGAGCGTACGGATCCCGGCGTTTATGAGCATCTTGGTGCATAGCACGCAGGGGAAGTGGGTGCAATATAGCGTCGACCCCTGGATGCTGACCCCGAAAGCTGCTGCCTGGACGATCACATTCTGCTCCGCATGGATGCCTCTGCACAGCTCGTGACGCTCGCCCGGGGGCACGTTGGCTTCTTCCCTTAAGCAGCCGATCTCCGAACAGTGTTTCATGCCTTTGGGCGCACCGTTATATCCGGTGCTCAGGATGCGCTTGTCCTTGACTACTATAGCACCCACCTGCCGCCGGAGACAGGTCGATCGGGTCCTCACCATGTTGGCTATCGCCATGAAGTACCGGTCCCAGGACGGCCGGGAGCCCACCTTGGCAC
>JALGWN010000191.1 GCA_025774115.1 bacterium | reverse complement strand
CCCTCATAGAAGAACCGCTCGTAACCCCCGGGAGGTCCTCCCCCACTGTCCGGAGCGGACCCGTTTCTCTCAAGGCCAAGATGCTCCGGATAGGCAAACCGCCTGGGCAACACGGGACAGCAATTGCAGTAGAGCGCCTGTACCACACTGGCGCCGAAGAAATCCTGTATCGAGGTGACCGGCAGGATATCGGCCTGCCAGAGCCATGCGGCATAGGCGGCAAAATCTTTCGCGTAGCCGAGCCGGACTATCCGTTTTCCCAACCTTGATCGGGCCTCATCGAAGACGGAGGGTTTCTCGGCATAGGCCTCGCCCAGGACGGCAACCTCGAAGTCCAGACCTTCATCTTTGAGCAGAAAAAGAGCGCGGAAGAAGTCGTCGGGATTCTTGTCATACTCCCAGCGGTGATTCCAGAGAATGAGAGCCGGGCGTCCGGTCTCCCGCTCTTCGCGATACGCGTCGAAACGCCCGAGGTCGAGTCCAAGGTGCAAGACATGACTCTTGGCCTCGATCGCCTTTATGGTGCCGGCCTCAGTGTAATCGGGAAAAGCCTTGAGGAACACTTCCAGGTCACTCAGAAAAGCCGTGCGGTGGTACTCGGAATTGAAGGCCACGGTGTCGGCGGCCAAGGCAGAGGTCAGGTTTATGAAACCGTAATGGACATCGCGCTTGCGGTTCCGATCGTGATCGTCCAACGACCAGGGGTAGGATATCTGGTTTTCATGGAAGTAGAGCACGCTTTTTGTGCTCGCTGTTCGACCTCTTGTCAGAGCAAGGAAGGTTGTCAGATCGAGCATATCGGTTGCAACGATGAGGTCGGGTGCATAAGCCCCTTCGAGGAAAAGACGTGCCAGGGTCACGGCCCCACCGTGCATCCGCCATTTCCAGTGGCGGCCCGGCAGACCCAGGATGCTCACATCATGCCGGCTCCGCTCGGTGTATTCCTCCGCCCAGACCGCATGAGAGCCCGCCAGGTAGGGTTCGGCGATCATGATCTGCACGGCCTCAGTACACCCTGATCCGGACGAAGTTGGTGGTGCCGGCTTCCAGATCAAGATCTACGGCCCAGGCATCATACTCGCTCTCCATGCCGCCGCCGGCCGGTTTCGCGGTAAGGCTGTAGCGCCCGGGCTCGGCATATGCGACCGCAATATGGATGGCCCGGGGAAGCGAAAGCCATGCCCTGAGATCGGCCTGCTCGGTCGCGGCGGCCGTGATATTTGCAATCGTTCCCCATATCTTCCCGTAATTGTCTTCGATCGTGTCTGTAACCTTATACTTGATGAGCGCCCTGGCCAAGGTTTTGGCGACGAGCCGCGGCATATCGTGATCGAGCTCCTCCTTGGCGATGGCAAACACATCCTCGCATAGGTGCGGTTCGATCAGGCGGCCGTTAAGAAGGAGTGCCGGGACATCAGGCGGGGGAGTCCGCTCAGGATAGACCGGCAACGCTACTCGCAGGAAATAAGCGACATCATCGGCATCGTATGCACGGCCGTAGATCCTGGAGTGGATCCCGACTGAGAAATCATATGGGTGCTGTCGTGCCCGCTCAGCCTCCGACTTAAGGATCGGCACATTCACCGACCACGCCTGCCTGGCGGGCACAAAGCCCTGCTCCAGGAATATCACGACCTTCGCCAATTCGGGATCGTCGGACGGATCCTCGCATACGGCCGGGTCCCCCGGGTCGAGCCGGTCGGCTTCTTCGGTGAATCCCAGCAACCTTGCCGTTCGCAGGGCGTCGCACACAAGGTATGGTGGATCGGCGATCCCGAACTGTTGGTCATACATCCAATAGCCCCAGATCGCGCTCTGATAGGAAATGAAGGCGTCGTTCACGTCGCCGTCCCATTCATACAGGATTCCGGTAAGGTACTCTATGAAGGCATCCCGCCGGTAGGGGCGCTTATCTTCTTCGGAGTAGACCACGAGCTTGTCGACAGCTTTCCTGCACTCCACCAGCGCGCCTTCCTTCTCACCCAGGAATATATAGTTGAGTGCACGGAAGTAGTTGACGAGCACCTGCTCATACGGTCTTGGGGCATACTCAAGCACCAGATCGCTCGTCAAGAGAGCCGCGGCTTCCCGGCTGATGCTCTTGGTGTAGAGATCCTCGCTGAGTATTTCCGCCCGCTCGAAGACCTCATTGCTCTTGGCGTATTCCCCTGCATAGTGAAGCAGAAGACCCCACTCCAGCAGGTAAAGCACGTCGCCCTCGTCACGGTCGAGTTTGTGGAACTCTTCAAGGGCCGGCCGGTATCCCTCGGAGGCCATGAGGCGGCGGATCGCGTCCATCTTTCCCGGGTGATGGGCGCAGGTCGGCCCAAGGGCAAGCAGGAGCACGGCAACTATTAGAGTACGCGACTTTGCTAGCATGGCAAGGCCCGATCCGGAATACCGGTTGTGAGCAACCTATTATTGTCTATCCTGAGAAGCGTTTCCTCTCCACCAGCTTCTTGATCTTTTCCTGTCCGATCCAGACCTTGCGGTTTGTTTCTATGTTCGTGAGCGTGAGATCAACCTGGTAGTAAACGACTTTCGTATCTTTCTCCTGATCGATGATGGTCGAGATATAGCCGTTCAGCATGTAGTCCGCGCCCAGTTCCCTACCGAAAGCCTTGACCGTTTCCTCATCTGCATAGCGGGACTGGTCCGCCCTCTCATCTCTGAGCTCCACACGCTCGGTCGCCGAGGCAACGACATCCACAAGCCCCGAATTTACATATGCGCGTTCAATATCCGAGATGAAGGTATTGACGATAATGTGTTCGCTGCTCTTGTTCCTTATTATTCCAACGATGACTGCGGGGTTCTTGGAGACGTCCCGCAGGTGTTCGCTCAGCCAGGGATGGTTCAAACAATCGGTTACCATGGTCTCCGACACCAGTCTCGAATCGGTATCGTTCCACCTTCCCGATAGATCGGTGACCTCATCACTGTCGATCCTGGTCACCACCTTCTTCTGACAGGACAACCCGAAAGCCACTACCAGACACAAAGCCATGACAAGCAGTACCTTCATCTGTCCGGACCTCCTCTCCATATCTTCTCGGCCTCAAGTACCATAACGCTCCCTTTTGGATACCAAGGGGCCACGCCGGACATGCTACCACCGTCGCCGGCCGGCGTCAAGATAACCGCCGGGGCCATTCGGTGTGCCGGCCTGGGCCGGGAGGACGTCTTACAGATAGAAGGTGGTATAGCACCGGAGGGTAAACCCCGGGGGGGGGCGGCAAACAACACGGAGCCGCCGGCGATTGTCTTTGGGGGCGCGCTTGGTTACTTTGATGATGGCGCCGGGGTTCTGCCCCGAACTCATACAGTGTTTACAGTATCGATGATTGCCGGAAAGAAAGGGCAGCCTTAAGAAATGACCGGTTTCAAGAGGATCTTTGCAGCCATCGTTATCGTCACGGCCGCGGGGTGCGGCCCGAAGCCCCAGCCGCCATCGGAACCGCCTCCGGCTGAGGAGGACACCATTACTCACACGGAACGGCTCGAAATCGCCCGGACCTATATGGATCAGGGCCGCGTGGGAGAGGCGGCCGATCGCTACCGGGAAATACTCGAATATGACCCGGACGATTTCGAGGCCAATCTCAACCTGGGGATCGCCGTCTGGACGATGGAAGGCGCGGCGTTTGAAAACGAGCGCGATTATGCCGGGGCTGAAACCCATTTCCGCCGGGCGCGTGAGATAAGGCCGGACGATGCAAGGCCGTACCTCTACCTGGGAACCATCGAATTCGAAAGGAAGAATCATCGTGCGGCGATCGACCGTCTTTCGGTGGCGACGAGCCTGGACCCGGCCAATGAATCGGCACACGAAATGCTCGGGCTTGCCCTTATCAAGGTCGGAAGCGAGGAAGCCGGCGAGCGAGAGTTGCACAAAACCCTGGAGATCAACCCACTGAACCAGGCGGCCAACCTTGGCTTGGGCAAGATCTACGAGAGCCAGGACAGGAACGACTCTGCAATGGACCTTCTGGAGAGGGCGCTTGATGCAAATCCCAACCTGGACATGGCTACATACATCCTGCAGAGGGTCTACTATGAAGAGGGCCTTTACGAGAAGGCCGAGGCCAAGTGCAGACAGTTCCTCAGGTATCATCCCAAAGATATCCAGAGCCTCGAGATTCTCGGCTGGGTCTATCGGCTCCGGGGCCGACCAAAGGATATGATCGAGGTCTATGAGCGACTGACCCGGATAGAACCCGAAAACACTACCTACTGGAGCACCATAATCCAGCACTATATGGAAAACAACGACTACGAGAGGGCCAAAGGTTACCTTGAGACATCCCTCGGATACAACCCGTACTACGCTTACGGCAACGTCCGGTACGGCCAGGTTCTCATGCACTATGGCGAGCGTGCCCTGGAG
Source organism: bacterium (assembly GCA_025774115.1). Lineage (GTDB taxonomy): Bacteria > Arandabacterota > Arandabacteria > Arandabacterales > Arandabacteraceae > JALGWN01. Next base: position 344 of record JALGWN010000191.1, on the reverse strand, counting down.
GCCGGCAAGCAACAGGAGGCGATCGGGTTGCTCTCGCTGGCCATTGAGCACTTCCGGAAGGCCAGGGTCGACGATCGCTACTCAGACGCAGCCACCAAGCTGATTTCGCAGGCTGAAAACCGCCTTCGGGGTCTGTCCGGACGGTAGACGCGGGAAGCCGATAATCCTCGGAATCACGACAGCCGATGTCGCCCCACCGTGTCCGTCTTCGTCGGGGCATTAATCGGCGGCAGACCGCGCCGGCTATCGAGCTACTACAGCCTTGACGGTCCGAACGCCTCCCCCGGAATCGAGTCTCAGGAAATAGATGCCGGGACCGAGACGGACACCGTCCGGCGTAGAGC
>JALGWN010000045.1 GCA_025774115.1 bacterium | reverse complement strand
TTTACCTTCTGGCATTACTGCCGTGCCGAGACCATGAACGTCACTCATGCCTGGGACGGCGCCGTAGTCGAGATGTCTATGGATGGCGGTGACTCATGGTTCCAGATAACACCGGTGGGGGGCTATCATAAGCTCATATACTCTGGCTCGGAAGCCCCCTTCGAACCGGACACGCCTTGTTTTGCCTGGACTACCGATTGGACCGAGGTGGAGTTCGATCTCTCCGCCTATGAGGGCAGTGCCAGGATAAGATTCAGATTCGGCTCGGATGGCTACTACGGATTTGAAGGCTGGTACATAGACGACATCAACGTTACCGATGATCTGGCTTCGATCGATCTTGACGAGCGGGATCTCGAGGTTATCCCCATTGAGTTCGCCCTGCACGGGGTGAGCCCCAATCCCTTCTCGCGAACTGCGGTACTCGCCTTCGACGTGCCCCGCACATCCCGGGTGGTGATCGACCTCTTCGATGTCAGGGGACGGGTGGTGGAGACCCTGGCGGACTCGGTCACTGAACCCGGGCGCTATGCTCTTACGGTTGGAGAGGGTAGCGGCCTGCCGCCCGGTGTTTACTTCCTTAGCATGCGGGCGGGGAGCTTCAGCGAGACCTGGAAAATCGTGGTCGTCAAGTAGAACGTGGCCGAACCTACCTATGAAATCACCGGCGCAGTAGAGCGCTTCGATGAGCGCGATACGGTGTTTGCCCGGGAAGCCCTGGTTCCGGGTTCGGCGAACGAGAAGATCTATCACGAGACCAACCCCCATCTTCGCGACATAGACCTGCGGCTCGGTCGGTTCATCACCGACAAGCTGGACCGGAGCGGACCTACATGGGGGAGGACATATTACCAGACGGTGTTCGGTGCCTTGGCGCATCTTGCCATGCCCGGCTGTGTGGATGGGCAGCCCTCACCCGGTCGTATGGATTTAACACCGGCCCGGGCCGCCCGAATGGTGAAGTCGCTTGCACGGTATCTGGGGGCCGACGTTGCCGGTGTCGGGCCGCTTAAGCCGGAGTGGGTGTATTCACACCGGGGTGCACGGCCTTTCTTCAAGACCGAGGAACCTAACCTCCCGCTCTTCGAGGGTATGCCCGAGACCTATACGGGCAGGCTCTATGGTGACGTCATCGAGCTCACGCACCGGCACGCGGTGGCGATGGGTTTCGCCCAAAACCTCGATATCCTCAAAGCCGGGCCGAGCGAGGTATCCGACCTCGAGGTCGGCAGAGTTTATGCCAAGAGCGCCCTGGTGGCCTGCCAGGTGGCCGCCTTCATAAGGAGCCTGGGGTATGCGGCGAGAGCGCATCATGTGCGCAGCTACTGTGTGCTCGCCGTCCCGGTGGCTGTGGATGCCGGTCTGGGCGAGCTTGCCAGGAGCGGCCATCTTCTTCACAAGATCTGTGGGCTCAATCTCCGGCTCTCCTGTGTTACGACAGATCTCCCTTTGGAGCATGACGCTCCGGTCGATATCGGTGTGCAGGAATTTTGCGAGAGGTGTGTGAAGTGCGCAAGGACCTGCCCGGCGGGGGCAATACCCGACGGCCGCAAGACCGTCGTAAGGGGAGTCCGCAAATGGCAGATGGATGCCGAGAAGTGCCTGATGTACTGGTCCAGGGTAGGAGCCGCGTGTCTTGTCTGTCAGCTGGTGTGCCCGTGGACCAAGGCCCCCTCGCTCCTCCACAATACAGTTGCGCATTTCGCATCTAAAGCCCCATGGGCTGCCGGTGCTCTCGTACTGGCCGACGACCTCTTTTTCGGCCGTACCTACAAGCGGCGATCAAAGCCGGACTGGATGGGCGGATAGCGCCACCGGTGCAAATAATCCGACAAATCTTTGTCAAATCTCAACAAAAAAGCTTGACAAGATTTGCGATATTTGGCAAAGTCTTGACCAAGTCGTGTGAAGTTCAGGGGCGATCTTGGGATAGGCCGGTGTCCTGGTAAGATACACCAAGCGAATAGCTGAACCGGTTGAAGTTGAAGTGGATGTGGGGCGCGAACTGAATATGCAGAAGAGCAAGACTTCGACGATATTATCCTGGGGCGCGTAGGTTCAGGGTGAGTGAGGCTTCTGCCTCGAGCGAAGACGGAAGGTGGGGTGCAAGCCCCACCTTGTTTTTATACGTGTGCCCGGGATCGCCGGTACCACCCACACTCCCAGACACCTGACTGGCTCCCCGGACAAATGTCTGAAAGCGCGGCGTTATGGAACAGTGTGGTGATTGTGGCAAAGCGCCCCAAATGGGTATGCCGCATCGCTCCATAGGTAGGGTTTCAGCTTCACACCCGGCCTTGAGACAGTTTGACTTCGAGACGACCATGTGGTATCACGTCAGAGGCACATCCACTGCCAAAAGGAGGCGAAGCATGAAACACACTTATCTCGCACTGGCGGTACTTATCGGTTTCGCAGGCATGCTCACCGGCTGTGGTGACGACGGGGGCGGGGTCGCAGTAGTGACTCCCCGGGTAACCCAGACCTTTCCAGAAGATGGTGCAGCCGGCGTCGATCTGACTATTGCCATATCCGTGTGGTTCTCCAGGGACATGGAAGAGGCCAGCCTGGATTCCGTATACGTACTAGAGATGCCAACCCCCCAACGGGAATACGACAGCAGCGAGAAGAAGCTGACCCTGTATCCTGATGGGATGCTTGATCCGGACTCTACCTATCATGTACGCATCTCTTCGTTCTGCATGGATATGGATGGTAACAACTTGGCCCAAGACTATACCTTCAATTTCACTGCGCGTCAGTTTATCTGTGACGATATGCTGGACAGGTTTGAGCCGAACGATGACGTTTCCTCTGCTACCCCGATCGAGATTGGCGTTACCTACCCGATGCTTATCTCCTGTGGTGATGGTGAAAGGCGTGATTTTTACCAGTTCACCCTTGATGCACCTGCAAAAGTAACTGCAACCACAAAGATGGCAAACATGGATACAAGTTATGTTTCATGGTGGATATTCTGGGTGAACGCGAACGGAGACAACTATGTGACACAAGGGACTTCGTTTGAAGAAAATGACTCTACCGCAAGCTTTCATTTCTCTTTCCTCCCGGGAACCTACTATGTGATGACAGGGAAGTCTGACGTCGATCATCACTTTGTGGTCTATGACCTCACGCTGGAGACATCCGACCCATGTCCGGATGACGATTATGAAGACAACGATTTTCTGTATGAAGCGGCGCCCATAACTCCTGGCACGTACGAGGACCTCAGAGGCTGTTATCTTGATGCCGACTTCTTCGCCGTTGATCTGACCACAGGGCAGACACTGACCGTGACCGTAACCGAGGTTACGACAAACGATTACCTGAAAAGGCTCGTTATCTATGCCCCCGACCTTTATTCGAAGACAGGTGATACTGACTGGGACAATCCTAAAATCGAATCCTGGACAGCGGAAATGGATGGCAGCCACTATTTCCAGGTGCGCTGGTGGTCAGAGGAAGTCATATATAACCTAGATGTGGAAGTTAGCGATTGAAGTGGTCGCCTTTGTGGTAGGGGGCTAGCCCGCAGCAGGAGATGCAGACGTGAATAGACCCAGACTCATAGTGGCTCTGCCATATACACTGCTCATCAAAGCTCCACCCGAATATCTATGACTTGCATAGGTAGGAAGATGTCTGCTTCCAAAGGATGGCGGATGCACCTGGCTGCGTGAGGGGATGGTCTCGGACACGTCCTTGTATGCTGAGACCGGAAGATAGGCGATATCAGACATGTGCGTTAAACATCGAGACTGGACGAGCCAATGCCGCCAGGTTTCGATCTACTGAGTGACGCAATCCCACATGATGTGCAGAGGCTCATCCGAAGGCTAACTGACCCTGCCAAAGAAATCACTAAGGTTATGATATGAATCTCAATTTCGAGGGGCCGATCACAAGGACAACTCCTATCGTGAAAACCTGCCGGTGTGTTATCCCAGACGCTTCAGTCGTCGCTTGCACCGCAAATCATCGGGGTACGTGCAGAAACCATACGGGTCAAGTGTCAATACGCTGATTCGTCAGGCTCATGTTCCTTCTAGGCGCAGCACCTCTCCGGGATAAGAGATGGACGCACAGGCCCCAGACGAGGTACTGGGGAGATCTAAACTGGTTCCCCGGGCAAATGTCTGAGAGCGCGGTATTGTGGGATTACGCGGGGGTTGCGGTAAAACGGATTCGCAGAGGCCATTCAAGTGTTCGCCGTCAGCTGAACTTGGACACGGAGGGGTTATAATGTAAGCTGCACTTTATAGGGACCTCCTGGCCCCGAACGGAGGCAGCTATGAGATCCGGGGAGAGTCGCAGACCGATCGTAAAACCGAGAATGGTTCGCTGAGTTCGCAACCTTCCCTGGACGCTTCCGCGTCGTGCGCTATTCCGCCTGGCTGTGCACCACGGACGGCCGGGTCTTGCTGGAGCTGCTGTCAGCGTGCGGAGCCCCGATTCGAGATGCCGGCTCCGACGGGACCCCGACGAGTCGCACCTGGTAGAGGTGAACGGCGTTGTCGAGATAGGTGGGCGGGAATGAGGACGACACTTCCTCGCAACAAACCTCGAGCTCTTGGACGGATATCGCGTGCGATGGTTCCACCTCCGCCACGCAGAGAAAAGACTCCGGCCTCCAGAGCAGATGGGAGTATATCTCGCGACCGTCTTGACGGATTGACAGTCGACAAGGCACATTCTCAAGATAAGAGAGACTTAAGTTCACAATCAGGAGCCGAGGCTCCCCAGACGATGGAAGGCTAATGCGTCCCGGCTGGTGGGCCAACGTCAGCCGCGCGTCGCCCCCCTCACTTTGAAGCAGATCCCAGTCGGAGGAATGGTAGAAACGCATGAGGTCTTCGCTACTCGAGGGCCGGATGTCGGGAAGGAGAGAGTGGTCGGCGAGCACAATCTCTCGGGTTTCATCGTCGAATGTGATGTACACCCCATCCCGGCACTCATACTCCCTCTTGAAGTCCCGGCCTGCAGGCCGAGCCCCCGTGCCCGGCTTCCGCGCGATCACGCGGACCGCCGCACCGAAGATCTCCGAGAGTGACGCTCGATAGAGGACGTCGTCCGACCTGGGTGGGAGCTCTGCGATCCGCTCCGCTACCTCTTTCGCCAACACTTCGATGTCGTCGGTCCCGGGCAGTCCGCAACCGAGGCCGATGGAAACCGTATCGTGAGCGGGGGCAGCAGAGCGAAGTGCGCGCTCGAGGTCCTTCCGTATGATCTCCGCAAGGGCTGGCGCACCGAGGTGCGCGTGCTGGAGCCAGGAATTCTCCAGGCTTCCCATGCAGATCTCCGGCGTGAATGTGGCACTCAGAATCGGCGTTTCCGCATCCAGCCGTGCCAGGAACTCGCTCAAGAGGATCTTCTGATTCTCCACTATCCCGAACAGGGTCTCCGTCCGGCTCCCAAGGTAGGGCTCCGCGACAGTCCGGATTATCCCGAGCTCGTTCAACTTCTGCTCGAACAGGGTGAAATCGTTCATCCGATTTGTTCGGAACCGGTAGAGACAACATGCTCGATGCACCGGTTCATTCCCCAGAAAGAGTAAGCCACCAGGCCCAAGGACCCGTTGCATCTCAGCCAGGACCGTGCGCCAGTCCCAAGTGTGATGAAGCGCCGAGTAGATGCAGACGAAATCAAAGGATCCGTCTTCGAAGGGGAGTGAGTGGAAATCGCCGGAGACGAGTCGAGGTTTAGAAGTCTCCGTGTCGTACCCCGCGCATCGTCGACCGAGTTTCAGCGTGTTCGAAGAGATATCAAACAACGTCACATCGGCTCCGAGCTCCTCCGTCAGTCGATAGCCGCTCGTATGCGCGTAGCTTGCAACCTCGAGGATCCTGAGGGGAGTAGCGGCATCCTCGTCGACATACTCCTCCAGGATTTGTCGGATCTCCTCGAAGTGCTGGTCACTGACCTCCTGGATCGTCTTGTCCACCGTCAGACTGTGCCAGGCCACTTCTCCGATGAGAGTTCCGTAGCGCCGGATCAGCTCGGCCGTACGATTCTCGCCGCGCACGCTCTCCATTCCTTTGCACCCCCATCTGGCTTGGGTCCTTGATACAAGGATTTGCCTGCTGGCCAGGAAATCGGCAATGGACCCGGTTCTCTTGACTGGATTCTCCCGTTTCTCCCGCATTCAGGCTGGGTTCTGTCAAACGAAGAAGATGCTCCGTATGAGATAAGGCCATTCAACCCGGCACTTGCCGTTCGGTCTGGTCGGGCCGGTGGGTAGTGGCTCCCCGGGCAGGACTCGAACCCTATGGGTTTGGTTCCATGCGTGATCGGGATCGGAGACTGGTGCCCCAGTGGATTGCATGGGGTCAACACACGGTGTTAGGGTCTCGCCGCCGGGTGCACGACATGGTAGTGGGTTTTGCGCAGCAGCCCGCTCCGGCAGCTTGACCCGCACAATAGCAGATGATAGCATGCTTGTCCTCGGGCCTGTGGCCCACGGGGCGAGTGTGGACTCGCTTTGGCCTCGGCCCATGGTTACATGGATGGCTGCGCTGGTGGTGCGAAGGGCGAATCTGTTTGTGTCGTAGCGTCGTGACTCCCGTCACGACGAATGTAACCCGGAGCGGAAAGCGGAGCAAACTGACGTCGGGCGCAGAGACCCGACGCTACAGAGACAACTCGTTGCCACAGGAGTGGCAACGCTACGGGAGACGTGAATTGGAGCAGGAACAACGGAAAGCGGGACGCGATCTCACCAAGGGAAACATCCTGAGCAATGTGCTCTACATGGGTGTGCCCTCCATGATCGGTTTCGCCGCCATGGTGGTCTATGGGCTGACCGATATGTTCTGGCTTGCGAGGGTCGGCACGGCAGAGGTGGCCGCCATTACCCTCTTCGGTTCGGTCGCGATGGTCCTGAGCTCGGTTAACTCCATGGTGGGGTCCGGCTCGGTGGCCGTCATATCCCGTCGGTACGGCGAGCGGGACATAGAAGGCACCTGCAATGCCGCCGAGCAGACCCTGGTAATGAAGTTCCTGATAGGTATGGTGATGGGGCTGGCCGGCTACCTGGCCATCAGGAGCATACTTGCCGTGATGACCGATGATATGTCCCTTGTCGGTCTGGGGACTTCCTACGGCAGGATATACTTCCTCGGGCTCCCCTTCATGTTTACCTCCTACACTGTCTATACCGCACTTCGGGGTGTCGGCGATGCGCGCAAGGCCATGGCTATCATGCTCTTTTCCACCGGTCTCAATATGGTGCTCGATCCCATCTTCATTATGAAGCTCAACATGGGGGTGGAGGGCGCGGCGATAGCGACCGTGATATCGGCTGTCTGCGCGGTGGGTGTGGGGGTTTGGGTCCTGAGATCGGGTGTCAGCAACATCAAGATCCGCTTGAGGGACTTCCGTCCTGACACCGCGGTCATGGCCCAGATCCTTAAGATCGGTTTTCCTCCTTTCCTGGAGCATATAGCCAGGAGCATTTCCATGTGGCTGATCGCCATATTCGTCGCCTTCTACGGCACCACGATAGTTGCCTCGTATGGGATCAGCATGCGTATCATCGAGTTGGGTATCGTATTCGCGGTCGGTCTGGAGCTGGGCTCTTCGGCAATAGTGGGCCAGAGTATGGGCGCGGGCAAGGTCGACCGGGCCGAATCCACCTCACGCAAGGCTGCGCTTGTGGCACTAGGTATAACGGTTGTACTCTCGGCGTTTGAGATCGTCTTCGCGCGCCGGATAATGGGTCTCTTTGGCAACTCCGCCGAGGTCCAGGCGACAGGTGCGGTGGTGCTTGTCTACTTCGCTATCGGCCAGCCCTTTGTTTCGACGGCGATTGCGCTGTCTTCGGCATTTTACGGCTCCGGCAACACCTGGCCTCCGACCATTAGCGGGCTCCTGACCACATGGGTTTTCCAGGTACCGCTTACAGCGGTACTTGTTTATATTCTCGGCAAGCCGGCATCGGCCATCTGGGTGGTTATGATTCTTAATCACGTTATCTATATGGGGTTGCTGGTTGTCTGGTTCAGGCTGGGCAGGTGGAAACACCGAGAGGTTTAGATATAACCGGATGAGGTGATGGGAATGGAATCGGGAGCCTCCAAGTTCGATGTGGTCGGAATGGGCCTCAATGCGGTCGATCATATCTGCGTGATCCCCAGGTTTCCCAAGTATGACGAGAAACTCAAGATGGAGGCGTTCAGACGTACCGGGGGCGGGCAGGTGGCCAGTGCCCTGGTGGCATGCAGCCGCTGGGGGCTCAGGACCAAGTACATAGGCAAGGTGGGTGGGGGCGAGATGGGTACCTTTTCCCTTTCGGGCCTCGAGAGTGAGGGAGTCGATCTTTCCGATGTGACCCGGGTTGAGGGGGCGCTCAACCAGTTTGCCTTCATCCTGGTCGATGCCCGGACCGGTGAGAGGACGATCATCTGGAAGCGGGACGAGCGGCTTGTGATATCGCCTGAGGAGGTACCGGCCGAGGCGATCGGACAGGGAAGATTCCTGCTTCTTGATGGCCATGATGCTCCGGCCGCGGCCCGGGCCGCGGGGCTTGCCCGTGATGCGGGGGTCACGGTAGTGATCGACGCCGAGACGGTGAAACCGGGGACCCGCGACATGGTAGAGGCGGCGGACTATGTGGTCTGCTCCAGCGGGTTTCCGGGGGCTTTTGTGGGTAAGTCCAGCTTGAGAGAGGCCCTCGCGGAGATAAAATCTTGTGGCCCCGGGTGTGTGGTTGCCACCCTGGGCCGGGATGGGGCGGTGTGTCTTTCAGATGAGGGCTTCTCGGAGTCCAGGGGTTTCCGGGTGCACTGTGTGGATTCGACCGGCGCGGGTGATGTCTTCCATGGTGCCTTCATCTTCGGTCTTGCACAGGCCTGGAGGCTTGACCGTATACTTGACTTCTCCAATGCGGCGGCGGCCCTTAACTGTGCGACCATAGGCGCGCGTGGAGGCATCAGACCGGCGGAGGAGATTTTTGACTTGATAGACGGCGGTGACAGGTGGTAGATACTTAATCCTGAGAGGTAGGCAAAATGAACCGTAGGGATTTCATCAAGGTGACCGCTCGCGGGAGCGCTTTCGCGATCGCCTCGCCCGCCATCCTTAACCTGCTTGCGGGTGATGCGGCTCTCTCAGGTGATCTTGCCGGCCTCAATGATCCCGGGATGGCGGACAGCATGTCGAGGGTTCTCACAAGGGCACTTGCCAACGGCGGACAGCACGCAGACGTATATCTGGAGGAGATCATAAAGACCGGTGTCAGACTGGTCGACGGCAAGGTGGAATCCGTGGACTACGGCATTTATCGTGGGGGTGGGGTGCGGCTTGTGCATGACTGGAAGACCGGCTACGCCTACTGTGATTCCTGGGATGAAGGGGAGCTCGTGAGAGTGGCCGGGGTGGCTTCCAATCTTGCCCGTGGCGGAGACGCGGTCACGGTAGCCGATCTTACGGCCCGGCAGGGGCGGGGGGTGACCCGGTATGATATCCCGCCCGATGAGGTGGACGCCGGCAGGAAGATGGATGCGGTGGTGCTTGCCGACAGGGCGGCCCGGGCCTATGACCCGGCTATCAAGCAGGTCAAGATCAACTATACCGACGAGTTGAAACGTGTTCTTGTCTGCAATTCACAGGGTGTGATGATCCGACAGGAAATCCCGCTGATATGGATCTCGATAGACACGCTTGCCGAGCGCGGTTCGCATCGTCATCCCGGCTACGTACGCCGGAGCGCCAAGACGGGCTTCGAGTATGTGACATCCGAGTTCATAGAAGAGACAGCCAGGGAAGCTGCAAGACAGGCTGTGGATATGCTTGAGGCGCGAGAAGCCCCGCGTGGTGAGATCCCCGTGGTTATAGGGACCGGTGGGGGTGTGGTCTTTCATGAAGCCGTAGGGCATGGACTCGAGGCGGATGGGATCGAAAAGCGGACCTCTTTCTACACCGATCGGGTGGGGGAGAAGGTGGGGTCGGACCAGATCACAATCGTGGAGGACGGGTCGCTGCCCAATATGCGCGGCTCGTTCGACTTCGACGATGAAGGGACGCCATCCCAGAGGAACGTGCTCATCGAAGGCGGCATCCTCAAAGGCTACATGTACGATCTTCTCACAGCTTGGAGGCTCAATGCGGAGCCCACAGGCAATGGAAGACGGCAGTCCTACAAGCACTATCCGCTTGTCAGGATGACCAACACCCTGCTCATGCCCGGTGACTTCGCACCGGAGGAGATAATAGAGGGGACCACCACCGGTATCCTCACCAAACATCTGGGTGGGGGCGAAGTGGATACCACTACCGGGAACTTCACCTTTGGGATTAGGGAAGCCTACCTGATCGAGAACGGCAAGATCACGGCACCGGTGAAGGGTGCGACGCTCATAGGCAACGGCCCGGAGATTCTCAAATGTATCGATATGGTGGGGAACGATCTGGCTTTCTGGCCGGGTACCTGCGGCAAGGGCCAATGGGTACCGGTGTCATCGGGGGCGCCCACGCTGAGGATAACCAGTATCACGGTCGGTGGACGAGGCTAGGGGGGGAACGCTTTGGATACCAGGGAGATAGCCGAGTACCTGCTCAGCCTCATCGAACGCAGTGCGGTGGACGAGGGCGAGGTATATGTCAGGAAGTCGGAAGGGCTGGAGTTGAGCCTCAGGGATCAGGCCGTCGAAAGGTTGAGGAACAAGGATGAGGGCGGTTATGCCTTGAGGCTTATCAAAGACCGGCGAATGGCTTTTGTCCACAGCTCGGATCTCAGGAAGGCGTCCCTCGAGCGCAGTGTGGAAAAGGGGGTCGTCCTTGCCGGCGCCGCCGCTCCGGATGATGCCAACGTGCTGCCTGAACCTTCCGAAGGTGGCGTTGAAGTGGAGACCTTCGATGCTTCCTTCGACGACGTAACCTTCGACCGCAAGCTCGCGCTACTCAAAGATGTAGAAACGCTGGCCTTCGCATACGATCCTTCGATCTCCAAGACCGAGTACCTGGGTTATGGGGACTTGAAAGCAGGAACGGTTATTGCCAACACCAAAGGCATCTTCCACGAGGGGCAATCCACCTCCTTCCGGCTGTCGGCATCGGTTGTGGCCGAGCGGGACGGGAATGTGGAGACCGGCGGCGAGCACTCCAGGAGTGTGCTCTTCGACAGCCTTGAGCTCCCCTCGAAGATCGCCAGCCGGGCCTGCTGGAAGGCGATGTCGCTTCTGGGCGGGACGACTATCAAAACCCAGACTGTGCCTGTGATCTTCGACCGCGACACGGGTCATGCGCTGCTTGCCCATCTGCTTTCTATGGTGAGGGGCGACAATGTGGCCCAGGGGCTCTCGGCTCTTAAGGAGAGGACCGGCGAGCAAGTAGGCTCCGAGGGTGTCACCATTGTCGATGACGCCACTCTGCGGCACGGGATAGCCAGCCGGAGTTTCGACGCCGAGGGGATTCCATCGCGGCGGACGGTGATTATCGATCGGGGCAACCTCAGATCCTTCCTCTTCGATACGAGATCCGCGCGCAAGGCCGGTTTTGAGACCACGGCAAATGCCACGCGCGACAGCTTCAGGGACTTGCCGGCAGTCGGCAATACCAACCTGTTCATGGATAAGGGCGGGAGCACACCCGAGGAGATCATCAGGGCCACCGACCGGGGGTTGTGGCTGGTGTCGTTGGCAGGATGGTGGGTGGGCATAAACCCCTCGACGGGGGATTTCTCCAGCGGGGCCCAGGGGTTGTGGGTGGAAGGTGGAGAGGTCGCCTACCCGGTGCGTAACGTCACCATCGCGTCGAACGTCCTGGATATGCTTGCGGGTATCGATGTGGTCGGTAACGATCTATATCTCAAGGATGATGTGTCGAGTCCGACGTTCCGAATAAGTGAGATGCAGGTAGGTGGGGTGTAAGAAGGGGTCAGGTCGTCTCTTGACTCTTCTCCGAGAGAAGCGTCAAGAGACGACCTGACCTCTTACTTGTACATGTATATAGCCTTGATAGAACCCCAGGACTGGGCCTCGGTTCCCAGGGGACACGAAAGATCCACCCTGCTCACCTTTCCGATCAAGATCCCATCCTCATCGGCGGGGAACCATCTGAGGGCGGCGCCCCCGGAGTAGGATACGACGCCGAAGCCGGTCCCGACCGCCCCCGGCAATATGGGATTGTCCACGGTGTAGAAAACCATCGAGCCGGGTTGGGTGGCAAGAGAAGGGGCTATGCCGGCCTTCCATCCCACAGGCCAGGCGACCGGCTCGACAAGAGCCTCCATCAGGCCCTCTATCTCCAGGGCGTAGACCGGCTCCCAGCAGGTATCGAAGACCTCAAGGTCGAAGGTATGGGCGCATCCGCCCGGCACCCGGCTGCACTTGAGGTTGCAGAGCCGCGCTGCCGCCGACGGTATGTCCTCCTTGTCTCCCTCATCATAGGGGATCGTCCTGGCATCGCCCAGGATAGCATTTGACATTCCCAGGTTGAGTGCTAAGATTATGGAGACTGCCAGCATGATATAAGGCAGTTTTCCGGTTGTTGGCGACCCTTGGGTTTTCATTTTGCTGTCCGACATCTTCCGGGCCTAATCGACCTATGGCATTGGCGCTACCGTTGATATCGGCACCAAACATCAGTGGATTAGCCCCAGAACCCACACAAATGAACTATACGAAGAAGGTGAAGGTTTGCCTATAGTATGTCTCAATTCAAACACGTTACAGGGGGTGTTCAAACGATGAAAGGCGTGTTCCCCGCGCCGGCTTTCGATATCGAGGCCTCGATGGACTGTGGACAGATCTTCGGCTGGCACAAGGAACGGGGGACGTACTCCGGCATCATAGGTTCGGCTGCGGTCACCTTGAGGCAGTCGGGTGGCCGTGTGCATTTCGTTTCGGACCGTGAAATATCCGCGGACCGGATCTCTTCCTTTCTGGGTCTGGACGAAGATCTTGAGGCAATCCGACTTGAGATAGCCAAGGATGCCTTCATGCGCCGGATTGCGGGATCGGTCAAGGGTTTGCGGATACTCAAACAGGACGCCTGGCCATGTCTGTGTTCATACATCCTATCCGCGAACAACCGGGTTGATCGCATCGATAAGATCGTGAAGGGCATCGCCTCAAGGTTCGGCAAGCCTCATAGTGTAGGGGGAAGGACGATCTACAGCCTGCCCGAACCTGAAGATCTGGCCGGCTGTGACGAGTCCGGTGTGCGTTCCTGTGGGGCCGGGTTCAGGGCACCTTATCTGGTTCGGGCTGCCCGCATGGTTGCCCTGGGAGAGGTTGACCTCGAGGCAGTCCGATCTGTGGATGAGCCGGAAGGCAGGGAAGTCCTCAAGAGGCTCCCGGGAGTGGGGGACAAGATCGCCGACTGTGTACAGCTCTTCGCGTTTTCCAAGTATAGGGCTTTCCCCGTCGATGTGTGGATCAAGCGGGTCATAGAGAGGGTCTACTTCCATTCCTGCGATGTGAGGCACGATGAAATACGGCGGTTCGGTCAGGCCTATTATGGGCAGTACGCGGGCTACGCCCAGGAATATATCTACTACTACGCAAGGACTTTCGGGCTAAAGGCAGGGGGGTGGTGATACCCCCCTGCCCGTGAGTTTGCTATTCGATCTTTATTGCTTCAACAGGGCACTCCTCGGCAGCCTGTTTTGCGCAGTCTTGCGTATCGGCGGGAATCTCCTCTCCCTTGACCTTCGCCATGTCGTCCACCATTTCGAAAACGTCGGGGCAGGTCTGGGTACAGAGTTCGCATCCGGTGCAGAGATCTTCATCCACGATTGCCTTCATTATGTCACCTCCTCCCTCTCTTTTGTGTATGGCGTGGTCTTGATCACTCCTCTCTCTCCTCGTGGGGCTTCTCTTCCGATTCGTCCGGCGGAAGCAAGTCCGATAGATCTCCACTTTCCTGCTTGCCCATGATTCGAAAGAAGGTTTCCACTATCTTTCTTTCCATTCGATCCCTTTCGGGCTCGCTCTTGCCTGTGCAATCCACCTGGCCGCCGGCTATCATGTCATGGCCGCCGGCGGTGCCCAAGGATCCGACAACCCGCCGTGCGACTTTGCCGGCCCTGCCCTTGACCCGGGAAGTCCGGACCGAAATCAGGATCTGGTCCTTGTATCTGCCGGTACAGAGACACCAGCTGATCCGCTTGAGGTCAAGGAGCATCTCGGCCACCTGAGGGATAATGTCCGAGTATTCCACACGCCCCAGGGTGCTTGCCACGGCGTTCTTGTAAGCCACCGCGTTCTTGAATGCTTTGGCCAGATAGGCGAAGTGTATCTTCTCGCGGGCAGGCCGCCTTATGTGTGACAGGATGCTCCAGTTGGTCTTGGGGAAAAGCGCCTGGTAAGCCATGCGGTCGGCCTCGACTGCTTCTCTGCCGAGGTCCTGGGTCTCCGATGCGATGCCGTAGAAAAGAGCGGTGGCCAGGTTGGTCGGCACGTCCAGTCCGCTTGCGAAGAGATATTCGGTCAGGATTGTGGCACTGGCCCCGTAATCGGGTCTTATGTCGATGAACGGGGCGCGTGTAGATTTCCTCTGGGGATGATGATCTATGACCCCGAGAGGTCTGGTGGCGGTCGGCATCGAATTGTTGCCCGTCATGGGTTGGGTATCGATGAGAATAACGGATTTATGGCGCTTTATGGTCGATTCTGTCAGCTTTGTGGTGTGGATCTTTAGGTGCCGCAGCATGGAACGGTTCTCGGCTCTTCCTACCAAACCTCCGTAGCCGATCCTGGTCTTCAGGCCCAGGCGTTTGGAGATTATATATCTAAGGCAGGCAGCGGATGACAGGCCGTCAGGGTCCGGGTTGTCATGCGTCAGGATGAGGACCGACCGGGATCCGCTCAGTGCCTTGAGCAAAGCCTCTAACTTCGCCTGTGACAGGAAGCTGGACAACGCCGTTGCATCCGGCAAACTCGCTTAGCTCCTTGTGTCTATAGTCGCTGTCTTGAGATCATTCACTATATCGAGAAACACCCTGCCGCGCGACCGTGAGTCGATCCTAAAAGGACTCTCGGCGTCACCACCGGCCGATCAGGCGCCCTCGCGTGCAAGCTTCCGGAAGTCTATTTCCTCCCAGACTCCGGTCTCTTCATCCCATTGATACAGCGTAACCCGATAGGACAATTCCGTCTCAGAATACACGTACTTGTCGGTAGTCTCGCCACCGATGCGCCTGGAGAACTTGACCTGGTGATCTAATACAACGGGCCG
>JALGWN010000190.1 GCA_025774115.1 bacterium | reverse complement strand
CGCCCCCCGGGTCACACACCAGCGTCGGAGTTTTCCTGCGGAGTACCGACAGCACCTCCGTCCGCACCCGCGGTCCAACACCAGGCTCAAACACCACCAAAGCGGTGTTAATCCGAATATCGGATGTTGAGCTGGAGACCTTGAAGGTTTTGAGCGAGTGCAAGCAAAGGCCGGGCATGGGGATACGACCGCGCGTCGGGCACGGAGAGCCGACGCTACAGGGACATGGAGTAACGGATACGCCGCAGTGAGGAGCGCCGAGTGTAGCGCAGCAGACGGGTGGCTTTCACCATTCTTCTACACTTAGTCAGGCCGGTCAAAGACGTCTGGATGCAAGGCGCGCGAAGGGGTGAGGAACGAGGCGTACAGTTACGTACGCCGCAGTGAGGAGCGCCGAGTGTAGCGCAGCAGACGGGTGCCTTTCACCTGTCTGGCTAATTGCCTGCTGCAGTCTTGGAAGGACATCCCGTGCTCTTACACTGCCCGGCCTGCGGACAACCACCCTTATTGGTATCAGCCGCCACGGTCTTTTCAGCGACCGCCTGGCCGCCCTGGCAGGCGGCGGTGCAGCCTGTCGCCATGCCCGGGCAGTCGGGACTGCACTCGGCCCCCGTAGCCTGATATCTGCAGCCACTCTCGCAATTGCCGCATATGCACTCACCCTTGCAGGCACCGGCCCCGGGGCAGCCACTGTAGGTTATCTGCTCACCCGTCAGATCGGCCGCTGCGATAAGACCGGCCATGACTATGAGGTTGGCCGGAACAATATTGTAGGTCTCGTCCTGGTGGATCAGAGCGTACTGGCCGCCACAGGCGCTGCCCGACCCTCCGGTCTTGGGACATCCTGCCTGATTCGGGCAACCGCTGCATGCGGTCTTTACCATCTCCGCGCCAAGCCACTCATCTACATAGCGACCCTGTATCAAGACACGGTTGCACAGACAGTCACCACCTTCCACCTTCTCAGGCGTAAGGGTCTTGACCACAATGTCTACACCGGCGGGGGCAAGGGCTTGACTAAGTTCTTCGGAGGCCTGCTCCACTGTTTGCTGAGTAAAGGTAGAAAGGTCACATATGCTTCCATCGTCTTCGGTGACCTTGTGCCAGGCAATGGTCAGGGTCCGGACATCATCCTGGGCCCGGGTGGCATCCGCGTCGATCTGTTCGGATTCTCTCCCGCAGCCTACCAAGGCGATAGCGATGAGGAGGAGTATGGTCAGCTTCTTCATGGTCTAGTCTCCTTTGGAGTCTGTTTGAGATCGTCTGCACTTCATACGGGGCTGTATAACATCTCCCGCTGCCGGCATGTTGCCGAGCATGAAGAATGGTAACATAAATGGTTTCGGTTTTCAAGCGAAAGGGGGAAAAGAGCAGCGCTCAATCGTAGAGGCTGTCCGCAGTCTTTTCGGGATCGAATATCCGAGCGGCCTCCTCGGGGGTTAGGAGGCCCTTCTCCACAGCCAGGTCGCCGACAGATATCCGCCGGTCGAGGGCCTCGTGGGCGAGCTGCGCCGCCTTTAGATACCCTATCTTGGGGCTGAGCAGGGTCGCCAGTGAAGGATTGAGATCGAGATAGGTCCTGCAGCGATCCTCGTCGGCTTCGATCCCCCGAACGCACCGCCCTACAAAAGCAGGAAGATAGCATCTCAATATGGCAAGCGACTGAAGGACGTTATAGGTGATAACAGGGGTCATGACATTGAGCTCCAGCTGGCCCGCCTGGGCGGCAAGACTTACCGTGAGGTCGTTCCCAACAACCTGGAAGGCAACCATGTCAAGGCACTCCGCCATCACCGGATTGACCTTGCCGGGCATTATCGAAGACCCTGGTTGGACGGCCGGCAGCCTGATCTCGGCAAGCCCCGTGGTCGGTCCGGAGCCAAGAAGCCGGAGATCGTTGGCTACCCTTATGAGCTCGAGCGCCAACTCCTTGAGAGCACTCGAGAAGGCGGCAAGCTGGGACCTGCTCTGCAGACCCTCGAAGCTATCGGACGCGGGACAAAACTCTACATCACAAACACTTGAGAGGCGGGCGATGACGGTCTGCCTGAAATCCGGATGGGCGTTGGCTCCGGTACCGGTCGCGGTCCCCCCTATCTGGATCTCGAGCAGATCGTCCCGTCGCTGCCTGAGCCGCGCGGCCGCCCGCTCGATCGCCCGGCCGTATGCCCGGAATTCGTGACCGAGCCTAAGGGGCATGGCGTCCATCAGATGGGTGCGGCCCGATTTGGGAATGGCCATGAACTCTTCACCTTTACTCCTGAAGGCATCCGCAAGGCTGTCGAGCTCGGGGAGGAAGCCGCATGCGGCAATAACCACCGCGATGTGAGATGCCGTGGGAAAGGTGTCGTTCGAGGACTGGGCCATGTTCACATGATCGTTGGGACTCAGATACTCGTAGCCGCCCTTTGGCCTTCCAAGGATCTCTAGGGCCAGGTTGGCCAACACCTCATTCACATTCATATTAAAAGAGGTCCCGGCCCCGGCCTGGTAGACGTCGATATTGAACTGATCGTCCAAACCCCCGGCGAGCACGCGATCGGCCGCTTCCACGATGGCCCGGCCCCTTTCGGTGTCCAGCACGGCGAGTTCCATGTTGGCGAGGGCCGCGGCCTTCTTGAGCAGTACATACGCATGGATGAGCTCGGGCCGCTCGCGGATGCCGCTTACAGGGAAGTTCTCAATCGCACGGGCCGTCTGAATACCGTAATAGACATGATCGGGCAGTTCCATCTCACCCAACGAATCTCTCTCGATCCTGGGCATCTCTACTCCTCCTCGTCCGGCTCCGGAGGTTGGCTTCCCATCTCGGTAAGCCTGCGCCGCGCGCTCCCGATGGCGAGATTGGGCGGGACCCCCTTGGGGCAGACGCGTTTGCAGTTGGTGTGGAACTTACAACCCCACCAACCCGACGGCTTGTCGGCAAGGAGGAGCCGCGAGTCGTCACCGGCCTCCCTGGTATCGATGTGAAATCTGTAGAGCTTGGCCAGGGCGGCAGGCCCGAGGTATTCGGTGTTCTCGGCATTGATCGGGCAGGCTCCGACACAGGCCCCGCAGAGAATACAGTTGGTGTATCGCTCGAGCTCCCTGACCGTCTCCCCATCCATCCGGTATTCGCGCTCGGGCACCTCGTGCGCCGGCTTCAAGACAGGCTCGACTGCACGATAGCAATCGAAGAACTTCTCCATATCCACCACAAGGTCCTTGAGTACCCGTAGATGAGGCAGGGGCTCGACCAGAATCTCTTGCTTCGGATCCCATGGCTCACCATCGGTTATAGCCGGGTAGGGTTTGAGGTCGACCCTGTCGGCGCCCTCCAGGAGGCGGGCGACCTGTGTTCTGCAGGCAAGCCTCGGCACTCTGTCAATCAACATGGCGCAGCTTCCGCAGACGGCTCCCCGGCACGCATAACGGAAGGCGAGGGAATCGTCCAGATCGTTCTGCACCGCAAAGAGAGCATCAAGCACGGTCATGCCGGGTTCGGATGTGACATCGAACGCATCGTATCGCCGCTCACCCTTGGCGGGGTCGAATCGAAGGACCTTGAGTCTCATCAGTACGTACGCTCCTTCACGGGGAACCTGCCCGGAGTCACAGGCTTGTACTCGATTTCCATCCTGCCGTCGCGGAGATAGGCCATGGTGTGGCGTAAGAAGTTCTCATCATCGCGTGCGGTATAGTCGGTGCGCGCGTGGGAGCCGCGGCTCTCTCGGCGGCGGAGCGCGCCCAAGCCCACGGCCTCCGCTATGTCCAGCATGCCTTCGAGCTCCAGGACATTCACAAGAGCATAGTTGAATGCCCGACCCCTGTCATCGATATAGACACGGGAGAACCGCTCCTTGAGCCGGGCGAGCTCGGCGAGACCCTGCTTCATCTTCTGCTCCTCCCGAAAAACCCCGAAATCGGCAAACATCATCCGGCGGAGATCCCGCCTGATGCCTGTCGTATGCTCGCCCCTCTCCCGCCCTGCGAGCTTGCCTATGCGGCCGGCTTCGCGGGCCACCTGCTCTTCGACCGGTCCGGGCGGTGGTTCACTCGCCTCGGCGACGGCCTTGGCTATCGCGGCCCCCGAGAGCTTGCCGAAGACCACAGTTTCCAGAAGCGAGTTCCCACCGAGCCTGTTGGAACCATGCACACTGGCGCAAGCGCACTCTCCGGCTGCGAAGAGGCCCGGCAGCGGCGTTCGGCCGTCGACACCCGACGCGACACCTCCCATCGAATAGTGCTGGCCGGGCTGGACAGGTATCGGTGCCTCAACAGGATCGACATCCGCGAAATCCATGGCTATCTGTCTTATGCCGGGCAACCGCTCCTTGATTCGTTCGGCGCCGAGGTGTGTAAGGTCCAGATGAACGTATTCATCTTTGAAACCTCTGCCGCCGTCGACTTCGGTCTGGATTGCCCGGGCCACTATGTCCCGGGGAGCGAGCTCCATGGCTTTGGCGGCATAGGTCTTCATGAAACGCTCTTGCCGGTTGTTATAGAGGTAACCGCCCTCACCCCGCGCGCCTTCGGTGATCAGGATGTTGCTGCCATATAAGGTTGTGGGATGAAACTGGACAAACTCCATATCCTCAATCCCTACTCCCACCCTGAAGGCCAGGGCGGCACCGTCTGCGGTGTTTATAAGAGCATTGGTCGAGCGGTCGAAAATCCGCCCGAAGCCCCCTGTGGCAAGGAGCGTGGCTTTGGCCTTGAACCCATGAAATGAACCGTCGGCAACACGCAGGGCCGTAAGCCCGGTGCATCTGCCGCCGGC
>JALGWN010000044.1 GCA_025774115.1 bacterium | reverse complement strand
GCGTCTGAAGGGTACTGGATGATCGAGGATGGCAGGAAGCGGCCCCTGAGCCACCCGGAAATCGATCCCTTCTGGCACGCAATGGCCCGGGCCACGGAGCAGACTTGACCCCTTTGGCTGTTTAGGGTAGATTGTTGGCGTAGGAACTGCGGCAACCGTTTCAGAAGGGGGTCTGCAAAATGTCGGTAATACGAAACATCATGTATCTGGGTGTGGGGATGGCGACGGCAACGAGGGACAAGATCGAGCAGGCCGTTGATGACCTTGTCAAACGTGGTGAGTTGGCGAGTGCGGACCGAGCCAAGGCGATAGACGAGCTTCAACAGCGAGCCCAGACTGCCGCCACTGAGGTCCGGAAGGTCGTGGACGATCGGATCGAGTCTCTGGGCAAGCGATTCAAGTGGGCAGACGAGATCGATACGCTCCGGGCAGAGGTTGAGCGTCTCGGAGCCAAGGTGGATGAGCTGGAGAAGGCCGGGAAAGCTTCGGGTACCACCAGGAAGAGCGCCGGCGGCAAAAAGAAATCCTAATAGGCGGCAAACCCCAAACAAGGTGATTACTGTTGCCCAGCCTGGGTATACAGCGTAGGCTAAAGAGTATCGGCCGTTTCCGCTCGATAGCGGTCGTTCTGGCCAAATACGGTTTCGGCGAAATCCTTGGACGTATACATCTTCCCCACCGTATGACCCTCATCGGGAAACGATCGGCGATCAAGGCCGGTGCCCCGGAACGGTTGGTGATGGCCCTGGAGGAGCTGGGCCCGACCTTTATCAAGTTCGGTCAGATCCTGAGTACCCGGTCCTATCTGCTGCCTTCGGGGTACGCTGCGGCGCTTACAAGGCTCCAGGATGAAGTTAGCCCCTTCCCGATAGAGGACATGAGGAGGACGGTCGAGCAGGAGCTGGGCAAGCCGCCGGAAGGCCTGTTTGCCTCGTTCGATGAGCATCCGTTTGCCTCGGCATCGATAGCGCAGGTGCACAGGGCCACGCTGCCCTCGGGGGAGGCGGTCGTTGTGAAGGTGAGACGACCCGGAGTGCGGGAGACCCTCGAACTCGACATCATGATTCTCCATGAACTGGCGGAGCTTCTGGAGACATATGTTCCGGAATCACGCCGCTATGATCCTAAAGGGATCGTCAGGGAGTTCGAGCGAACATCTCGCCGCGAGATTGACTTCACCGCGGAAGCCGCGAATCTCGATGTCTTTCGCCACAACTTCGCGGACGTCCCCGATATTCATATCCCCGTGGTCTATCGCAAGCTCTCCACGGAAAAAGTACTCACGACTGAGTATATCGATGGCATAAAGATATCCAATGTGGATGAACTCAAGCGGGCCGATCTGGATCTGCCGACTGTGGCAAGATTGGGTGCCAGGGCGGTCCTGAAGCAAGTCTTCGAGGACGGCCTCTTCCATGCCGATCCGCACCCGGGCAACCTCTTCGTGATGCCGGACGGCAAGATTGCGGTGGTGGATTTCGGCATAGTCGGGAGGCTCACCCGCCAGGAGATCGATGATCTTACGGAATTCTTCATAGCAGTGGTAAAGGGTGATGGGGAGCGCCTTCTGGTGGCCGTTGAGAGGATGAATGTCTTGCCGGATGACGTGGATCGCAGGAGTGCCCTTGAAGACGCGATGCTTTTCCTGGACAAGTACAAGACCCAGGATCTCGGTGACCGCAATATGAAGCAGATGTTCCAGGAGGTGATCTACTTCATGCGGCGTTACCGTGTCCGGGTAAAGACCGAGCTCCTGCTTCTGAGCAAGGCGCTGGGGACCTATGAGGACGTGGGAAGGAAGCTCGATCCGGATTTTAACATGATAGAGGAATTCAGACCGTATGTCGAGAAGATGATAAGAAAGAAATACGGCATCGGATCGTTGTTCAAAGGCAGGAACCTCGGTGAGCTGATCTCCAACCTGTCATCGATACCGTCCGATCTCGCCAACATAATGGCTCTGGCCAGGAAAGGTAAGCTCAAGATCGAGTTCGAACACCTGGGTCTCGAGCAGGTCACCAGTCAGATCGAGCGATCGGGTAATCGCCTTTCCTTCAGCATGATAATCGCGGCCCTGGTCGTGGCCTCCTCCCTGATTCTGGTGCTGGGCCGCGGCGCTTTTACGGAACGCGGTCTTGCGATAGCGGGATTCGCACTCTCCGCGGTTGTGGCCGGCTGGCTTCTCTTCAGCATAATCCGCTCGGGAAGGGTATGACGGGGGCTACGCGGCGGGATCTTCCCCGGATTGAAGGTGACACGTGGACCTTGCGGGTCCGAGTGGTTGGATTCTGTCATACGGGGCGCCGCCGCGGTCTGCGGCCGGTGTGGAAGGGATAACGATGCTGGGTTTCCTGGGTATATTCTGGGCATCTTTCCTCATAGGCTTCTCCGGTGCTCTGGTCCCGGGACCGGTGCTTACGGTCACCATCAAGGAGGCAGGGCGCAGAGGGGTATGGGCGGGGCCCCTGGTGACTCTGGGGCACGGGATAGCGGAGATCGGGATCACCGTTGCCCTGATCCTGGGTTTGTCGGCGCTCTTGGATGACCCGAGGACCAAAACGATTGTGGCCGTGGTGGGTGGCGGTTTCCTGATTTTCATGGGCGCCAGCATGATCTACAGGGTGAAGTCATTGGGGCAAGAGATGGCTGTGGCCTCCCGGGAGGTGGCCGGCGGGAGCAAGACCCCGGTTCTCCTGGGGATAACTACAACCCTTTCCAACCCCTACTGGTTCGGTTGGTGGGGCAGCATTGGGGCATCGCTGCTGGTGGCCTCATCGTCCCTCGGATGGTGGGGTGTCGTAGCGTTTGTCAGCGGTCATGTTTGCTCGGATCTTGCCTGGTACACGTTGGTTTCCGTCCTGGTCTCCTTGGGTCTGAGTTACAGCCGTGGGCTATGGTACAAGATCACCTTCGGTGTGTGCGGCGGTTTTCTCATTACCGTCGGGATAGGTTTCATCATCTATGCCTCAAGGATAGGGATCTTGTGATGAAACTGGTGTGGTCGGGCGAGTATGATGTCGATCTCCTCGGACATGTCTTCCCGGTTGAGAAATACCGGCTGGTCAGGCAAGAGGTGCTTGAGCGCGGGATCGCAGGTGAGGGGGATTTCGTAGAGGCCGAACCGGCAACAAGGGAGGACATGCTCCTTGTTCACACCCGTGAATATGTAGACGACCTTGTAAATCTCCGCGCTACACCACGAACCATGCGCTCGGAGATGGCCTTGACCCGGGAGATTGCAGATGCCTATATCGCGGCTGCCGGCGGTACCATCGAGGCGTCCCGGCGAGCCCTTGCCGACGGGGTCTGCGTCCATATCGGCGGAGGCTATCATCATGCCTATCCCGACCATGCCGAGGGTTTCTGTTACCTCAACGATGTAGCGATAGCAATAGCAAGACTGAAGCGGGAGGACCCGGCACGGCGTGTCTGCGTGATCGATTGCGACCTTCACCAGGGCAACGGGACCGCAGTGATATTCGCCCGGGATCCGAACGTCTTTACCTTCTCCATACACCAGGAGAACAACTACCCTCCCAAGGAGCGAAGCGATCTCGACAGAGGGCTTCCCGATGGTGCCGACGACCGGCTCTATCTTGAGGAGCTGCAACTCATAGGTGGTATTCTCGACGGCCATGCGCCCGATATCGCCTTCTATCTCGCCGGAGCCGATCCTTATGTCGGGGACAAGCTCGGTGGGCTCGCAGTCACCAAGGCGGGTCTAAAAAGACGTGACAATCTCATTTTTAGCGAATGTACTTCGCGTGATATCCCGGTGTGTGTCGTGTTGGCGGGAGGATATGCAGAGGACGTACGGGATGTTGTCGAAATACACGTGACGACAATCACCGAGGCGGGCTGAGCAGGTCATATTATAGTGGAACCGTATGGGGAATAGATTGTTATAAAACCAATGAGACCGATCCGGAAAGGAGATACATATGGAATTGGATATACTTGCTCTGAATGAGAGGATCAAGAAGGAGAGCGCTTTTGTCGGTGACATGTTGGACGAGATCGAGAAGGTCATCGTCGGGCAGAAGCATGTTGTCGAACGCCTTCTGGTGGCCCTGCTCTGCCAGGGTCACGTGCTGCTCGAGGGTGTGCCGGGTTTGGCCAAGACGTTGGCCGTAAAGACGCTTTCCGACACCATCCAGACCAAGTTCCAGCGCATCCAGTTCACACCCGATCTCCTGCCCGCCGACCTTATGGGTACGCTGATCTACGACCAGAAAGACTGTGTTTTCAGGCCGCACCGTGGGCCCATCTTTGCAAACCTCGTCCTTGCGGATGAGATCAACCGGGCTCCCGCCAAGGTGCAGAGTGCTTTGCTCGAAGCCATGCAGGAAAGACAGGTGACCCTGGGGGAAACCACCTTCAAGTTGGAGGAGCCCTTCCTGGTCATGGCCACCCAGAACCCCATAGAGCAGGAAGGTACCTATCCGCTTCCGGAGGCCCAGATGGATAGATTCATGCTGAAGGTGGTGGTCGACTACCCGTCACGCGATGAGGAGCTTGCGATCCTCAGGCGGATGACAAAGGGCGATGTGCCCGAGGCCAAGGCGGTGACCACGCCGGAACACATCATCGGGGCCAGGAAGACAATCTACGATATCTATGTGGATGAGAAGATCGAAAACTATATAGTCGACATAGTCACCGCCACACGGCAGCCCTCGCGGATCGGCCTCGGGGAGTTGGAGTCTCTGATAGATTACGGGGCATCTCCCAGGGCGAGTATCTATCTTACCGTCGGGTCCAAAGCTCATGCGTTTCTGCGCGGGAGAGGATACGTTACGCCTGAGGATGTAAGGGCCATAGGGCTTGAGGTTTTGAGACACAGGGTGATCCCTTCCTATGAGGCCGAAGCCGAGAACATAAGTTCCGAGACCCTGGTTACGAAGATATTCGAGGCGGTTGAGATCCCGTAGATGTGGCCCGGGCCGCGCACAGCCCGCTTGAGGTGGACGATGTGGCGCTGGTACGGTCCGGTGGCTTCGCCACAGAGCGACGGGGCTAACGAGTTACACGGAGGATTGGGCTTGATTCCCCGCGAGGTACTTCAGAAGGTCAGAAGGATAGAGATCACAACGAGATCGATGGTGCGCGATACCTTCGCCGGAAGCTATGAGAGTATCTTCAAGGGCCGGGGTATGGAATTCGACGAGGTCAGAGAGTACCAGCCGGGTGATGACATCCGGACGATCGACTGGAACGTGACCGCCCGTACGGGATGGCTCCATGTTAAGAAGTACGTGGAGGAGCGGGAGCTGACCGTTCTCATCGTCTTCGATGCCAGTGGATCCTTCGATTTCGGCACCGGTACGAGACTCAAACGCGAGCTCGCAGCCGAAGTGGGGGCTGTGCTGGCTTTCGCGGCAATAAGAAACAACGACAAGGTGGGTCTTCTCATATTCACCGACGAGATCGAGACCTTCATCCCTCCGCGCAAAGGCAGGAAGCACGTGCTTCGCATCATCAGGGAGATCCTTCATTTCAGGCCCCGTTCCCGCGGAACCGATCTCGCCTTCGCACTGGAACATGCCATGCGTGTGGTGAAGCGCCATAGTGTCATGTTCTGCATTTCCGACTTCAGGGATGCCGGATACGAGAAAGCCCTGACGGTTGCCAACCGCAAGCATGATGTCGTTGCAGTTACCATAACCGACCCCAAGGAGATCGAGATTCCGCCCATCGGGTTGCTTGAAGTAGAGGACGGCGAGACAGGGGAGCGTGTGATCCTGGATCTGAGCCGGCGGCGCTTCGCCGAAGAATTCCGGGAAGCGGCCGCGGATGCAAGCCGCGTCCGGGATGCCGCATTGGCCAAGGCCAAGGTGGATGAGATAAACCTCCGGACGGACGAGGATTACACCGGACCCTTGGTGAGGTTCTTTCAGGAGAGGCAGCGTAGGCAGAAATGGCGTTATTGAAGGTATTGCTGATATTGTCCCTTGCCCTGTCGGTAGCAGCAGGGGCTGTCGGGGAGGAGCCGCCTGTCCGCCTTGATGCCGGTATCGCCAGGCGTGTGATAGCGGTCGGCGACACCGTCCGGCTTAATATCGACATTGCCTGGAAGGAGGGGGTGAGTGTGAAGCCCCTGGCCCTGGGGGAGAATATCGGCGATTTTGCCGTGCGCGACATCACCTACGGTCCTACCGTAGCCGACGACGGGCTCTCAAGAAGGCGGACTTCGCTGCTTCTCGCGGTATTCAAAATAGGTGACCTTACGCTGCCGCCCGTAACGGTGGTTTACATGGATGAAAACGGTAATGCCGGCATGGCCGAGACCCCTCCTATATCAATCGAGGTTGAGAGTGTGCTCCAGGAAGACGCCGCCGACATAAAGGACATAAAACGTCCCATAGAGGTGCCCAGGAGGTGGAAGGACCTGATCCTCAGCTGGGTCCTGCTGGTGGGCCTGGGAGTGGCCGCGGCCACAAGTGTACTGGTATCGGTGAAGCGCAGAGAAGATGTGGAGGCTATTGTCCGGAAGTTCTGGGTCAGGGTGACCGGGCCGGTGGTAAGGCTGGTACGCTGGCTCCTCCGGCGGCTTTCCCTCATAGGCCGAGATGAATACGGGGCCCCGGCCTTCGACGCCAGGGTAGCCGAGCCCTATCTCACTCCCGAACAGGCGGCCATGAAGGAATTCACCCGGATAGAGGCCCTGGGGCTTGCGGAGCAAGGCCGTATCAAGCAACATTATACTCTGGTCTCGGAGACGGTGCGTCGGTACCTGGAACGTAGATTCAGGGTGCTTGCGATGGAGTCTCCCAGCTCCAGTACCGTGGCCGAGATCCGGCGGAAAGAGGCCACGCCGGAGGCCCTGGGTTTGATACGCTCGGTGCTGGATGAAACCGATCTGGTCAAGTTCGCGAAGTTCCTGCCGGATGGTGACGCGGCCGGCTCGCTCATAGACCGGGGCCGGCAATTGGTGCGGATGACCGGGAGCCGACCATCCGGGCAGACGGTCGTGGAGGTCCGGAAGCCATGAGATTCGAGTATCCGCTCTTCCTCTTTCTGCTGGCGGCGATCCCGCTGCTCTACAGGTTTACCTACAGAGAGGCCTCCCGCCGGTATGCCGCCGTCTCTTACTCCGACTTGAAGACGTTGGGAGGTGCGATCAGAAAGAAAACCCGATACCGGGGCACGCTCTTCGCGATGCGGGTCGCGGCGCTTGTCATAATAACCGCCGCCCTGGCCCGCCCGCAGATCGAAAAGGGATACGAGACGGTCGAGTCCGAGGGCATAGACATCATGCTGGCGCTCGATATCTCGGGTAGCATGCGTGCCGAGGATTTCAAGCCCAGGAACCGGCTCCACGTGGCAAAACAGGTTGTCGCGGATTTCATAGCCGGCGTCACAAACGACCGTGTCGGGCTGGTTGTCTTTGCCTCCAAGAGCTTTACGAGGTGCCCTCTTACGCTGGATCATGAAGTCCTCGGCTCCATGCTCGAAGATGTTGAGATCGGTATGATCGACGACGGCACGGCAATCGGCCTGGCGCTTGCCAACTGTGTAGCCAGGCTTGATGACTCACCCGCCCAGAGCAAGATCATAATACTGCTGACCGATGGGGAGAATAACACCGGCGAGATAGATCCCCTGACGGGGGCCTCACTGGCCCGGGCGGCTGCGATAAAGACCTACACCATTGGTGTCGGCAAGAAAGGTGGGGCGCCTGTCCCGGTGCCTAATAGATACGGCAGAATGGAGTACGCCCGTAATCGTGACGGAAGCCTGATGCTTACCAAACTCGATGAAGAGACGTTAAAGGAGATAGCGCGGATAACCGGGGGGAGGTACTACAGGGCGACCGATGAGCAGGCACTCGATGAGATCTACAGGCAGATTCTTGAGATGGAGAAGACCGCGTTTGAGGTCAAGACCTTCAAGCACAGGAAGGAACTGGCCGGCTTTCTCCTGCCTTTCGGAATCCTGGCCATCCTGGCCGAAGTTATGCTGGTGAGTACGTTGTGGAGGAAGATACCCTGAGGTGAAGGTAAATTGGAGTTAGGTAATCCCACAGCGCTTTACTTTCTGGGTCTGGCAGCACTCGGGGCCTTGCTTTTTGCTTTGGAGATGCTCTCGTCCCAGCGGGCCGTCGAGCGGTTTGCAGCCACGAGTGTTCTGGACAAGATACTCAAGGGTTTCTCCCGCCGCCGGAAGATCCTCAAACGGTCTCTCATGGTGCTTGCACTGCTTTTTCTCATCATCGCCTGGGCGATGCCGAGGGCAGGGCGGGGTACGCGCGTTGTGAAGCGGGAGGGTGCGGATATCGTAGTTGCCCTTGACGTTTCTACGAGTATGCTTGCCGAGGATGTGAGCCCAAACAGGATGGAGGTGGCCAAGCAGGCTGTAATCAACCTGATCCTGAGGCTTCCCAACGATCGGTTCGCCCTTGTAGGTTTCGCAGGGGCGAGCTTCATTCACTGTCCCCTCACGCTTGACAAGGACGCCCTGGCCATGTTTGTAGACTCCATGAGTCCGGGTGCGGTGTCCCAGCAGGGGACCGATGTCGGGGCGGCCGTAACGGAATGCTTAAAAGCTCTTGAATCCAGCAGCGGCAGGGGTAAAGCTATAGTGCTCATAACCGATGGAGAGGACCACGGTAGCGGGATTGATGCTGCAGTGGACCGGGCCGAAGCGGACGGTGTACGAATCTACACCGCCGGGATTGGGACTGCCGGTGGAGAGCCGATACCGATAAGAGACGCTCAGGGTAACGTTCGGGCCTACAAGCGTGATGAGCGTGATGAAGTCATAGTCACCAGGCTGGACGAGGGCATGCTGGATCGGTTGGCCGGTCGAACCGGGGGTGAAAGCTTCCGGCTGGGTGTGGGAGAGCGTGAGATAGCGAAACTTGCCAAAGCGATAGAGAGCCTCGAGAGTGGCGTTTTCGAGGAGAGAACCTTCGAGGACTATGTAGAGCTCTTCCCGGTGCCGCTTCTCCTGTGCTTTCTTCTGCTCGTTGCCGAGGCCTTCGTCGGGGACAGGATGAGAAATGTATAGGTTGCTGCCGGTCATAGCACTTGGTGTTGCCGCCTTTGCGGGTGGAGTGGGGGCTGTAACGCTTAAGGATGATATGCACTCGAACGTGTCCCGGGGCAACCGTTACTACGAGGCCGGGGACCATGAGATGGCATTGGAGAGATACCGGGAAGCCCAGGGCCTGGATTCCACACTTGCCGTCCCGCATTTCAATGCAGGGGACGCGCTCTATCGCATGGGGAACTACCGGGATGGAGCCCTGGAATTTCTGAGATCGTCGGCCTCCGATGCCGACAGCGTGAAGGCTATGAGTTACTACAACCTGGGCAACACGATGTTCAAGGCGGGCGATCTCCAATCGGCTGTTGAGGCATACAAGAGATCGCTCCTGCTTGACCCTGAGGACCGGGACGCCAAGTACAACCTGGAGCTGGCTCTTAAGATGAGAGACCAGCAAGAGCAACAGCAGCAGGAGCAGGAAGGCGGGCAGCAGGATCAAGATCAGCAAAACCAGGATCAGCAGGACGGGGAGGAGCAGGATCAGCAACAGCAAGAGGGACAGGAAGACCAGCAGCAACAGGATCAGCAACAGCAGCCCCAGCCCGGACAGGAGCAGCAACCCCCTGAGATATCGCCTGAAGAGCTGGAGCGAATCCTTGCAGCCATAGAGGCAAGTGACAAGCAAACCCAGGAAGAGATGATGAGAAAGGCTTCGCAGCGTAAAACCGTGACGGGTAAGGACTGGTGATCATGGGGTGGCTCCGTCTTCTGGTATTGGCCGTCGGCCTCATATGCATCCCGCTCTCCGGCCTTGTGTCCGCGGATGAGTTCCGGGCCGAGGCGAGGGTCGATAGGAACGTGATCGGTGTGGGGGAGCATCTGACTCTGACCATAGAGGTCATCGGTGCCAGTCGGATATCGGGACCCGACATGGAAGACATCGAGGGTTTCAGGATTATCAACACCTCGACCTACCAGACGATCAGCATCGTGAACTTCGACGCCGTCCGACTAATCAACCTTCAGTTTGTTCTGTTGCCCGAGGCCGAAGGCGAGTACGTGCTGGGCCCTTTCAGCATACGGTCCGGAAAAGAGGTCTTTGCAACCGAACCCCTCACAGTCACGGTGATCAGAGGACAAGGCCCACCTCAGACTCCGCCGCAGTCGCGCGATGATGACGGTGTATTCCTCATGCGTGCCTCGGTCGATAAGACCAGTGCCTACGTGGGGGAGCAGATAACCTATAACCTTCAGTTTGCATATAGGGTGAGACCGCGAGATCTCAAGTACACCCCCCCGGACCACACCGGGTTCTGGACCGAGGAAATCGGGGAGACCGGGCCCGCCGTCGAAACCATTGAAGGAAAACAATACTACGTTGTCAACAGACGCACGGCCTTCTTCCCCATATCCGGAGGGAGGTTCACGATCGGTGAGGCCGGCGCCCGGTATGTGGTGAGTGAAAGGAGACCTTTCTCCTTCGATCCCTTCGATATGGCCGGGGGCAGGGAAGGAAGGGCCGTTACCGAGCCCGTGGATATCGTTGTCCGTCAGCTGCCGTCGGAAGGCCGACCGGCCGGCTTCGGGGGGGCGGTCGGCAGGTTCAGCCTTCGGGTCTCGCCCAGTGCCGGGGAGGTTAAGACCGGCGAGTCGTTGACCCTCTCTGTCCGGATAAGCGGCCGGGGCAATATCAAGTCCATTGGGGACATCACCGTACCGGATGTTGAAGGTTTTCGCGTTTTTGCCCCCAAGGCACGGGAGTCCAAAGATGTGGAGGGCCTCGAGGTGGGGGGAGAGAAGATCTTCGACTTTGTGCTCGTGCCGGAACGGCCGGGGGATGAGGTCATCCCGGAATTCGAATTCTCCTACTTCGATCCCCGGAAGGAAGCCTACGTTACCTTGCGTTCAGATCCCATAAACTTGAAGGTGCTCGGCGGCGATGACGCCTCTTTGACCGGAGCCGCCGGCACATCGCCGGGGGGCCAGGCCGCGCGGAAGGACATAAGACACATCAAGCGAGTTGAAATATCACGCGACAGCCTGGCCATATCAGGCGGGGGTGTCCTGGGTTTTCTCATGACGTATGTTCCCGCCCTTGTCGGGATCGTGGGGCTTATTGTGAGCCTCGAGCGGAGGCGCGCGGCGATCTCCGGTAAGGGGGCCGTGAGGCGGGCCTTCAAATCCGCCAAGGTTGATCTTAGGAAGGCGGCAGGAATGGCAACCGAGGACGGCCGCGTCGCGGAGTCGGCAGGTCTCGCGGTCAAGGCCGTCCGGGCTTACATGGCCGGAGTAGCGGGGACCAGTGAGACCCTTGTCGATCGAGATGCCGTGTTGTCGGCGGCCGGGATCGGCGACACGACAAAATCGGGCATAGCCGCTCTGCTTGATGCCCTGGATCGCATAAGATTCGCCCCCGCAGGTGCAGATTCCACTGAGGTCGCAAGCCTCGTCGATCGCGCACAGTCGCTGCTCAAGGCAGCCCACGCGGAGTGGAGCAAATGAGATTGGCGATTGCAACATTGCTTGTGATAGCCGGCTGGGCAGCGGCTCTTGCGGCTGCGATGCCCGGCACCGAGGAGATAAACAGTCTCTTCGATGAGGCGTGCGACCTATACGAGGCGAGTGAATTCGAGGGCGCCCTCAGCATCTTTGAATCCCTGGTGTCCGGCGGTGTAAGGCACCCTGCAGTCTATTATAACCTCGCCAATTGCTATTACCAGCAAAGGGAGATCGGTAAGGCTGTCGCGAACTACAGGCGCGCCTACATGCTTGGCCCGCGTGATCAGGACGTCCGGGCCAACCTCGCCTTTCTCCGCTCATCCGTCGGTTTCCAGGATACCACGGGCTCTTTCGAACTGGGCGCGGCGGCCCGGATCCCCGGCGATATCGCTTCGCCGAGAGAGTGGCGGATTATCTTCTACGGCGTCTATTATCTCAGCATCATGTGTCTTCTCGGGGTTCTCTTTCTCGGTCGCGAGCGACGCCGCAAGACCCTTCGTGCGCTGGCGGTGCTGATCGTGGTCGCCATTGCCTGCTGGGCCGTAGCCGAGCACGGCCTGTCCCGCTTCACGGCCGGCACCGAGGGCGTAGTGGTCGTTGATCGTAGCGAGTTCATGTCGGGACCGGGGGCGGCCTTTGATGAACTGGCCAGACTTCCCGATGGGGTCGAGATCGAGATCAGAGCGCGTAGCGGCATCTGGGTTGAGGTACAGCTTCCGACCGGAGAGATAGGGTGGTTGCGCGAGCAGAACATCGAAACCATCTGAGGCTGGCCGGACCCGCCCGTCTGCTGCGTTATGCTCGCCCCTCGTCGCTGCGGCGTATGTAACTATACGCCTTGTTCCTCAGGACTTCGCAAGCCTTGCATCCGGGTGACTCCGGCCAGCCTCAGCAGTGAAGGTGTAGCGTCGGGTCTCCGTGCCCGACGGGTCTCGTCGTGGGTGTAACCACGACGCTACGACTGCATCTCCTTCTCGGTAGCGGGTGCTATTGGAGGAATATCACCTTCCGGACGGCGGTCTGGCTGCCGGTCTCGACGGTAATGAAGTATAACCCTGAAGCGAGATGCTTCCCGATGTTGTCCGTTCCGTTCCAGGTCACGGAGTGTTCGCCCGGTGTGTACTCTCGATCGGCCAGAGCGGCCACCCGCCTGCCTGTTACGTCATGGACCGCTATTGAGACCCGTTGGGCGGCCGACAGGGTGAAGCGAAGCCTGGTTGCCGACGTGAAGGGATTGGGTTCACCGGATTTCAGATGAAGGGCGGCGGTCCCGCCGCCTGAGATGTCCCAGGCCACACCCGCCGTGGCTCCACCTACCTCGAGTGCAGGGTCCCCGTAGAGGTTGTAATTATAAAGGTCCATGTATTCATAGATGTTATCCCAGCCGTAGTTGGTCGTAGCGTAGAATTTGCCGTCATAAAGGGCATCACCGACCTTTTCGCCCAGAGAGATCATATGCCGGTTGAACTCGTAACAGAGCTGCTCGGTTCCTCCTCCTGTGGCTTTCCAGTCCCGGGCCACAGCCGCTGGTCTCGAGGAGCTTGCAATACCCGCCGAGGCCCCCCAACCCGGAAGTGTAAGAAGATCGATGCCCAGGTTGCCGTAGGGGTTGGGATCGGGATAACCTACATTGCATGATACGGCGAAAACAATGGACGGGTGATCGTCGTCGAGATTGGATGCCCCTATCCCGATAAACCGGTAACTCTGCATTTCACCGTTGCCCTGTTCAGGGACGCCGTCGCCGTCATCCCACGCCCATGTGGTCCTATAGGCCCCATCCGACCAGCCGTGACCGGACCAGTTGACATATGCATGCTCGCCGCTCCCCCAGGCGCTTGTGAAAGCCGCCTCGCTGATAGCCGGCCACGGGAAGGGGGAAGTCACAAGCCCCGCCTGCTCGCTCATGTGAGTTATGCCCATGCCGCCCATCAGACCGGTCTCCATCGAATCCAGCAGTGTTGTACCGTCGATTAAGGGATAGTCGCCATGGTTCTGGTTCTCGAAGAAGAGGATGGAGCCCGCATGGAGCACGTTCTCCTTCCAGGTGCCTGTATCCTGCTCGAAGGCTACAAGCTTGTCGAGCGTATAGGTGATACGGGTGGAATCGTTGACCGGTATTCGGCCGACCGCAACCTCGGGAAGGAAATCGGGATCGTCTTGACCATACTCTCCATGATAACCATCGCCGTCGGAGTCCCATGATGTCGCGTCCGGATAGGAGAGATCGGCATAGTAGTAGTCCGTAGGCGTGCCGGGTGCGATCAGGCCGGGGTCGCTCGGATCGTATACGTGGTAATTGGGATCCGGGTAGCAGATGCGCATCGGAACCGTCGCGTAGTCACCCACAAGGAGTACATATTCGATGCCCCAGGTTGCATAATAGGCCCTGAGGAAGTTCCTGATCTGCTCGGCCAGGTCGCCACCGGGCCGGCTTGTAATCTCGGTGTCTGTGATGAGCACGGTTTTGAGACTGTACCCGAGAGCCGTCTTCCAGGTAAGGAAACCCGAAGCCGTGACGGCCCCGACGAGATCACCTGTTGTGATGATGACATAATCGTAGGTGTCGGCGAGCGGTGCCTCGAGCGGCCCGTCGGACATATATAGGTCTGCTATTTCCCGGTAGTTGGAAAAGATTGCGGACGCCTTCTCGTCTGCTTTGCGGTCGAGCATCACCCGACCGGCTGATGCTGCCTCCGACCCGCCCGGAGCGGCCCGTTCACAGACAATCGCAACCTCTATCTCGTTGCGGTACTCGAGCCGTCCGGATTCAGGATGGTATGTGAAAGGAGAGAAGGCCACTGCCGCATATGCGTACTTGCGAAGCGTTCCCTTGCCGGCCAGCCAGACCGGCTTTTCGGGAAACGGGTCGTCGGAGAAATAGACGGCGTTGTTGGCGGCCTCCCATTCATCTCCGAGCCTCTGCATAGCTTCATCAAAGCGTGGCATTCCGGGCAGAAACATGATACCCGGGAAGGGAGCGATCCCGTATACGCCGGGAAGCTCGCTGGTCTGTGACCCGAGTATCTCGACCGACTGCGCTCTTGACCCGGGGGGCAGGGCTATGAGAAATCTCTTCATCGGAAGCATGGGGCCTCCGGGCATCATGATGTCGCCGAAGCACTCCATCTCGATATGCTGCCCCATCACACAGTCCGTTATGCGATAGGCCCCGGCCTCGAGTGAGACGATCACTCGATCACCTTCGACCATGCATGCGTTCAAGCCTGCGGCACTAGCTCCCTGATGGGAAAACAGGACGCCGGTGACGATGGTTATGATAAGCAGAAGGGCGGATGGAATACCGATCTTGCCTGTCATCTCAAACCTCCAGGGTTGTCTGGCATATACGATTCCCCACTTCTTCAATTATACCACAAGTGAGGACTCCGAGGAAGCCGAATGCGGTCTGCCCCGGTGGCCACAACATCCTGATGACTGGGCCGCCGGGGGGGCCATGACCCACCGATTCCCTCCTTGATGCATATGAAAGTGTGGGGTTTCGGGCACGGGCTTGCGGAATCAGTTAGGCTGCCATCTTCATTCAAGGCCATCGTGATCCGAGGCTGGCGGCACCCAGCATTCCGGGTTCTCACTGTGGCCTCCGCAATTCCGTCGGCTTAGCTTGTGGATCGGGCCGGGCTTCTATATAGTCGTAAAGTCGTGAATAACCTCGAAAGCGAAACGGGGAAGCGCCCATGAAGATAAGCGGCTTCGCATTCGTAAGAAACGGTGTGAA
>JALGWN010000189.1:1121-5901 GCA_025774115.1 bacterium | reverse complement strand
GCTTCCGGAAAGAGTATAGACATCGAAGTTCCCCTTGGCCTCACCCGGACCGTCTACGCGAGCAGGGTGGAAGAGCCCCCGGAGATAGACGGCCGCCTGAGCGAACCGGTGTGGAAAGACCCGGTGAAGGTCTTATACACCGGAGCAGGTTTCACTGAACCTGCCGACTCCACGGCTTTCAGCTTCGCCTGGGATGAGTCCAATCTCTACATAGGCGCCGTCTGCATGGATGAAGATATGGCTTCGCTTGTGGCCGGCTCCACCGAACACGATGGTGCCATATTCGGTGAGGATTGTGTGGGCTTTTTCCTCCAGCCGAACGTCCCTGACGGGCCGGTCTACCAGATCTACTTCAATCCACTTGGGACGGCCTTCGACCAGAAGATCGGCGTCGAGGAAGGGCGGGCCTCCGACGTCGACCGGGAGTGGAACGGCATATACGATGTCGCTGTATCCAAGGGGCGGGACCGTTGGGTCTTCGAAGCCCGGATACCGCTCGATCAGCTCGAGACCGAGGGGCAGTATGAGAAGACCTGGGCCGTCAATTTCCGGCGCAAGCAGAAACGCCTTGAGACCTCTGCCGACTGGCAGGTCCCCGTGGGCTATGATCCCATGGACTATGGCTATCTGATCATGCAATAGACCCCAGGCTGGTGAAGACCGCCCATCTGCATCGTTACGCTCGGCGTCCGTCACTGCGACGTACCAGCAGTACGCCTCGTTCCTGCCGCCATCGCGTGCCTCGCATCTGGACGTTCTTGACCAGCCTGGATCGGAGGGGTAGTGAAGAACGGCCATTTTGCGGCGTTACGCTCGGCATCCGTCATTGCGGCGTACGCGTAGCGTCGTCACTCCTGTGACGACGAAGGTTCTTTGTCGGTTCGGTCTTTGTAGCGTCGGGTCTCCGCGCCCGACGGCTCCATACCGTAGTCGCCCGAGACTACTTCCGATAAACATCCTCACGGTGACCGACTCTGACTACGTGCACTACAAGATGCGTATCATGGACCGAGTATACAATTCGATACAGCCCCAGACGCACCCGGTATCTGTTCTCGCCCGACCGCCTCATTCACCAGCTCCGAGACCGAACGGTCTGTCTCAGCCGCCTTTAGACGTAGCGCCAGATGAATATCAGGATCGAAGTAGATTGTCGCTCTCTTGTTCTGGTTACTCATGAAGTCACTTTTCAGATGTACCCGAACACCAGCGGAAAGACGATCACGACAATCGCCGCCCACACGCCGTAGACCGGCAAGTAGTCCGTCTGCCACCTTTCGAGGGCCGTGAACGATCCGCGCCCTCTCAGAAAGCGGATGTAGAGTACGGCGGACCACGCCAGATTGAGCAGAAGAATCACGTTCTCACCCAGGG
This sequence comes from bacterium, assembly GCA_025774115.1. Taxonomy (GTDB): domain Bacteria; phylum Arandabacterota; class Arandabacteria; order Arandabacterales; family Arandabacteraceae; genus JALGWN01. The sequence goes on along the minus strand of JALGWN010000189.1, from coordinate 4,527 downwards.
CGGCCACGCGGTTCGGGCTGAAGCCGAACTCGGTGATGCGCGCGGCGATGGCCCACAGCGCTACCGCGTCGGCCAATAGCGCGCTGACCACCAGCACGACCTGCACCACATCGAAGGCGCCGGGGGACGACCGGGGGTCCCGGGCGGAGACGGAATAGAGCAGAAGGCCAAGGACCACCACTAGGAGCAGGTCGAAGGCAATGAGCACGTCTCGCTCGATGTCGACTGCGCGTCCGGTCCACAGCATGGTCCCCAGAAACGTGACCAGCACGGCGGCAAAAAGGGGTGTGAAGAGGCGCGTCAGCACGGGCGCCATGTTCTCGATCACGCTTTGCTTGGCCTCTACCAGCCAGGAGGCGATCACGACGGCCCCGACCACTCCGCACGGCAGCAGCCACGACTCGAAGAAGGGCTCGACGTCGATCGCGATTGCCTGGAAGATCATCGCCATGAACCCCGCGAGGACGCCGCCGCCGAGGGCGATCAGGACGTAGTAGATGAACAGTTCGCCCGAGAATCGAATGAAGTCCATGCGGCCCCCGACCTGGCTCCAGCGGCCGCCGGCGTACGCGACACCCACCATCAGCCAGAGCGCGATTGGCAGGTGCAGCGCCGTGAGCGTCTCGGTGTAGCCGCTCGACGCAAATGGATAGGCGTTGGCGAGTACGACCGCCGCGACGAACGCCAAGGCCAGCCAACGGAGAGTGCCGGGGTCGAGCCGCCGTTTCCACGCGAAATAGCCGGTCAGCAGAGGCAGGACGAAGAGACTCAGGTTGCGGGCGTAGAAACCGGTGTCCGAGTCCAACTGAATTCCGAAAAGCGCCGGCACCTTGATGGCGAGCGCAGCCGCCGCCGCGAGGCAGAATGCGACGATGGCGTCCGTTCGCGCCGCGGCCTGCGGCTCCCCGGTGTCCGAGGGGGACACCACGAGTTGTTTCCAGAGACGGTCCGAGTGCTCGCGCGCGAACTCCCGCGAGAGGGCATCGAGGCTGCCAATGCGCTTGACCGCTACGAGGAACGCCTCTTCGGGGGTGAGCCCCGCGTCGGCCAGCCCCGCGATCTGCTCGCGCAAGTGGTCCTCCAACTCCGCTACGTCGACGGAGTGGATCGCCTGCCGGCGCCGGAGGTAGCTCCGCCATTGGTCGATCTGCTCCTCGAGCGATATCGCATGACCCGGAGTCGGCATAGCTCAGGCCCCCTGTGGTAGTGGCGCGGCTGACGCCGGGTGGTTGGCCGGGACGGGAAGGGAGAGCACCCGCCAGATGCTCCGCAGAGTAGCGTCTACCGCTTGCCACTGCCTGCGTTCCTCGGCGAGCTGAGCCCGGCCCTGGGACGTGATCCGGTAGTACTTGCGACGGCGGCCGCTCTCCGCAACTTCCCACCGCGCCACGACTTGGCTGTGCCGCTCGAGCCGATGCAGAACGGGGTAGAGCATCCCGTCCGTCCACTCCATGCGCCCTCCGGACAGCTCCCGAACTCGCTTGAGGATGGCGTAGCCGTAGCTGTCCTCTTCGGCCAGGATCGCCAGGACGATCGGGGTCGAGGAAGCGGCTATCAGGTCCTTGTTGATCTCCATGGTCTCACGCGTCGCGCGACGCGAACCAACTCGGATCTTAGTATCCATAGCAGTATTATACATAGTAGCGCTATGTATGTCAAGGACCGCGGGTTCAAAAAGTATGGCCGCGGGACATTCCCCGTGCCTCTTGCCGTGAATGGCTGCGCTTGGCGAGGGCGGCGCGGACCGGTGTCTCCACGATCCGGACACCAGGACGCGTGTCCGACGGCTGAGCGGGTGCAGGCTCGAAGGTCGAAATCAGCAAGAAGGCTGAAGCGCAAATCGCCTGACCGATTCGCGGCATTTCAGCTCCAGGGAGAAGAGTGGGCCATGCGGCATAACGGTGTGCGACTGACCCGTGAGTTCTCAGTTCGCGGCCGGTCAATTCGCTGGTTAACTCACCGTCATTTCTTCACTACGGACTTGACACCTTCGATATCAGAGAAATCAGAATCCTGAGTCCAAAGCACGGCCCCAAAAGCCTCGGCCGTAGCCAGCATGACACTGCCGGCCATCGGTAGGCGCCTGTCCAGGCTTGTGCGCGCTGAGCCAAGAGCCAGAGCCGGGGTCAGATCCACGACTGTGCCTTGGTGCATCACCGCGACTGCCTGCAGGGCATCGTGCTCACCTTTTTGCTCCGTGATACGCTTGAAGACTTCAAAGATGCTGAGTGTGGGGACTAAGAGGTTCTTGGTATCTTGTATGGGAGGGGCAAAGAAGTCCGCATTAGAGCCATCCGCAAAGAACTCAAGCCATCCAGAGGAGTCCACCACGTTCATACTCTGTCATCCCCGCGCTGCACAGAAGTGTCTATCCCGCGGATGAACCCACGCATCTCCTTCGCCGGGCGAACGGGGATCAGCTCTATCCTGTTACCGTATGCAATCGCTTGGACTTTCTGCCCGGGCTTCAGACCCAGAACTTCGCGTATCGCCTTGGGGATCACAACCTGGAACTTGGGGGAAATCGTCACTGTCTCCATACGCCTCCTTTATCGACACGCCTATCGTGCTACGTTTAGTGATATCGATGCCACATCCGTATGTCAAGCCCTTTGTGAGTTAACGGTGGCCTTGAGGTGCCTCGGTCATGCGGCGGCCTGAAAGGCCTGGTTGTGCCTGTCTCTTCTTGAGTTGTTCAATCCAAGCGTGTCCGTCTGGGAATCGCTTCTCGAGGCACTCGAGCAACCAGGCGCATGCTGTCTCCTCCATAAGGGGAACAGCCACCTGGAAGTCGGCCTCATCTATCTCCAGCGTCTCTGGCCTGGCCTTGTGAAGCAATTGGATTTCTGGGGCCACATAGAGGAGACCCGTGGCCGTGCTCCGCCCGAGACTATCAATCGAACCGCGGATCCTCGGATCGCGCTTGAAAACACATTGATCACCATCGGTATCGAGGAGCATTAGCTGGAGTTGCCACGGAGGATCTTTCGTGCGGCGACACCAGATATCATTCACCGGGCTTGTCTGGAACTCACCGCGGGGCTAGGGTTTGAGACCAGGTTGCTGAGTCTTGTGCAGGTCCCAGCCGGACAAGTAGCTCTGGACCTCAATCTGGTCATCGCGACGAATAAGAACATCCGTGTCGCCGTGTGATCTCGTCTCGCGACCAACAAACAGGTCAATTGCGCGACCTCCAGCAATCCACCAAACGATAGTTAGTCCCGCAAAGAGCTCGGCGACCTCCTGCACCGATAGCGGCTCCCACCCGTGACCAACCTCACTCATGAATCATTCTCCTCCGGCACGACGCCTGCGCCTCCGTCCCCTGCAAGCGGCGTGACACTCGGCGGAGTCCGCTTGAGCCACTTGTTGGCGAGTCAGTAGCTGATCCTATAAGCAATTGAGA
>JALGWN010000189.1:0-1103 GCA_025774115.1 bacterium | reverse complement strand
GGTCCGCAGGGGTCGTCGGCATGCGCAGCTTGGGAGCCATCGTCCCTGCCGAAACCGATCACTCCGAGCACTACAAGAACTCCGCCAGCCACCATGAGCGAATAGTTGAGCGCATTGTAACTGCTCTGATCGCACTCGCTGGACCCTCCCCTGGATTCGCACCTCGGACCGCCAAACTTGACTAAGGCGCCCAGAGCCGCTGAAGCAAGCCCGATATAGACGAGATCACCTCGCCAGGCATGGCCCGTTGCCCTATAGTTGGCTGCAGGTACGGACCCTCCGCCTGCAGGCAATGTCCAAAAGTCAATTCGTTCAACCGACTGATGTGTCTTGTCCACGAAGACAACGTGATCGACCTCGGCAGCCGCAAAGACAAGGACGTCGCCCGTGTCCTCCTCTTGGAGGACCACACTCCGGACTCGTTCTGCCCCGCGGCGCACGGACTCCGCGTTCATAATCTTCCCGACGTGCGCGTCCCCGTTCTTCAAGACCACCGCGTCGGCAAGGCACGTTTGCGCCAGGAACAATAGGGCAGTAGCCAGCACGGTGACGGGACGCCAAATTGATGGGCCTGTCCGCCGCGGAACCATGCTGAGCCACGGATTGTCGGATCCCGCAGATATCATGGCACTGTCACCTGCCCGATCTCGCCAACGATGAGTTCAGTCGCGTGCTCATCACTCTCCTGAGGTGTGAACTCGCGGTTCGCTCTCCAACTTGGTTCACCTCGGTCAATCAGATGACCAGCACGTCTACTGCAACGCTTTGTTAGCTCGAGTCCTGCCTTGTTCGGAGCGCCGTGTACATCAAGACGCCCGAAATGAACGATTCCCTTTCGCGATCACCGGCTAGGGCAAACCATGCAGCACCGAACATTAGTCCGAGATACGCAACGAGAGCGAGCACGATCCAGAATACTACCTTTTGGAAGAGCTCGTAATCGATCGCCATCTGTTCTACCACAACCTGCGGGACGGAATGCAACACAAGAGTGCCTGCAGCGAATACAGCACCAACAACAAAGCGGTGTTGAGTTATAAGTTGCGACCGTCGCGCGATCCGAGATGTGTGCATTTGGTGCAATTTATCAAAATCGAATTGCG
>JALGWN010000188.1 GCA_025774115.1 bacterium | reverse complement strand
CGGTTGTCGGTTTCACTGGCAAGGGCAACATAAACAAAGAAGCGGTCCTCTCCGCATATGCCCGGTTCGCTGAAGTCCTCCCCGACGACCGGGATGATCCCCTTGCCGTCCTTGCCCGTGCTTTCGGCTATCAGCTGCTCAAGCCAGAGCGGGAAGGAACTAAGGGAAGGAGAGGTCACGAAAGTGATCTTGTCGCGGCCGGCCAGCGCAAGCTCGCCCAAGGTCGCACCCAGCACCAGGCCGGGATTATCGTCCTCGGGTGCGGCCGTGGCACATGTGACCGCCATGGAACGGGCCCGGCTGACGAGGATGCCGATATCAAGCCCCATCATGGCCGCCGGCACCAGGCCGAAGTGGGTCAGGGCCGAGTAGCGTCCGCCCACGTCGGGTCTCGCGGAAAACACCATCCGGAATCTCAGGGTTCTTGCCAGGTCCTCCAGGGGCGACCTGGGATCGGTGACCGCCACGAAGTGAAGGCCGGGCGTGTCGCATATCTTGGAGACGCGCTCATAGAAGTATCTCATCAGCGAGAGCGATTCGATCGTGGTGCCGGACTTGCTGGATACGACAAAGAGCGTTGCATTAAGGTCCAATGCCGACTCCACCGCGGCGATGCGGTCCGGGTGAGTGCTATCCAGCACAGTGAGTTCGGGATAATCCGGGGCGCTTCCGAAGGTCGCCCGGTACATCTCGGGGGCCAGGCTGGAGCCACCCATGCCAAGTAAGACCACGTGAGTGAAGCCCTGGTCCTTGATCTCATCCGCAAAAACCCGGATGGGCGCTATCTCGGCGCTCATGCGCTCGGGAAGATCGAGCCAGCCCAGGCGGTCTTCGATTTCCGGCTCCTCCTCGGTCGACCAGACCGTGAAGTCCTTCTCCCAGATGCGGCGGCCCATGTCTTCATCCGCCCATTTGCCGAGGCGGTCCTGAATCGCTGACTCATAGGTCCCGAGCTTGAAAGTCCCCATTCTGGCTACGTCTGTCGGCATGTCACAAGACTCCTTCTATTTGGTGTATCGCTTCTCTATATCGATGACCTTGCTGAGCCTGCGCTGATGGCGCTCCTCTTCGGAGAACCGCGCGCCCAGAAAGGCCTTTACGATCTCTTTGGCTACCGCTATCCCGATTATCCTGGCTCCCAGCACCAGCACGTTCATGTCGTCATGCTCGACACCCTGGTGCGCGGAATAGGTGTCATGACAGGTGCCGGCCCTTATTCCCGGCATCTTATTGGCCGCGACGCAGACCCCGACGCCGCTGCCGCATATCAGGAGGCCGCGGTCGGCGCCGCCTCCCATGACTTCCTTCCCGACGGCTTCCGCATAGTCCGGATAGTCGACAGGATCGGTGTTGTGAGTTCCCAGGTCGACAACCTCATGGCCCAGGTCGACCAGGAATGACTCCAGACATTCCTTTAGTTCGTACCCTGCATGGTCGGATCCAATCGCTACTCGCATGGTCTATACCCTCACAAGGTTGGTGGCCATCTTGACTACATTCTCTATATTGAAACCCAGTTTCTTATACGCGACCGGTCCGGGAGCCGAAGCCCCGAAGCGGTTGAGTCCCAGGACCGCCTTTGGATCGTGCGTGTATCTCTCCCAGCCTGTCGTGATCCCGGCTTCGATGGCGAGCCTGGGAACCCCGGCGGGAAGCACCTTCAACCTGTATTCTTCCGGCTGCTCGTCGAAGATCTCCCAGGATGGCATTGAGACGACCCTTGTCGGGATGCCCTTCGTTTCAAGATCTCCGGCGGCGTCCAGGGCCAGGTTGACCTCGGAGCCCGTGGCGAGGAGAATCACGGCAGGTTTCGCGCCCGCACTCGCCGGTGCTCCGGCACTGCTCTGGCCGGCTTCTTTGAGCACATATGCGCCCCGGGATACACCCTCGTCGATCCGGCAAAGCCCGGAGTCCATGACCGGGAGACCCTGGCGCGTCAGCGCGAAGACGGCCGGTTTCTTTCTGAGGATCGCCGCCTTCCAGCACTGCGCTGTTTCATTGGCGTCCGCCGGCCGGAATACGGTGAGACCGGGAATGGCTCTCAAGCTCATGACATGTTCGACGGGCTGATGGGTCGGGCCGTCCTCGCCCAGAGCGATACTGTCGTGAGTAAAAACGAAAATGCTGTGGGCGCCCATCAAGGCCGCCAGCCGGATGGCCGGGCGGGCATAATCTGAAAACACCAGAAAGGTGCCTCCATAGGGAATCATGCCGCCGTGCATCGCCATCCCGTTCATCATGGCCCCCATTCCGAACTCCCGGACACCAAAGCGGATATTCCTTCCTCCCCCGGTGCCGAAGTCGGAGTAGCCATCGAGCAGGGTCTTATTGGAAGGCGCCAGGTCGGCCGAGCCGCCTATCAGGTTGAAGAGACTGCCGGCAAGGGCATTCAAGACCTTGCCCGATGCGGCCCGCGTGGCCATGGGTTTCTCGTCGGGACCGAATACCGGTATATGGGCTTGCCATCCCTCAGGCAGGCCGCCATCCGCGATCACCTCGAGCTCCGCCGCGGGGCCGGGATGCTTATCCTTGTATGCCTTAAGCAGCTTGTCCCATTCGGCCTCGAGCTTCTCCCCGAGGTCCACCGCCTGCCTGAAATGGGACAGGGCCTCATCGGGGATGTGGAATGCCGGCTCAAGCGGCCAGCCTAGCTTCTGCTTGGTGGCCTTTGTCGCTTCAGGTCCGAGGGGTTCGCCGTGTGCAGACGGATCGTCCTGCTTGGGACTTCCGAAGCCGATATGTGAACGCACTATGATCATCGAAGGACGCGCGGTCTCAGCCTGGGCCTTCCTGACGGCGGTCTCAATCGCATCCAGATCATTGGCGTCGGCGACATGCTCAGTGTGCCAGCCGTATGCTCTGAAGCGCTGCTCAACATCCTCGGTGAAGGTAATGTCCGTATGGCCCTCGATCGAAATGTCATTGTCATCATAAAGGTAGATCAGCTTGCCAAGTCCCAGGGTGCCCGCGATGGAGGCTGTCTCATGCGAGACGCCTTCCATCAAGTCCCCGTCGGAGACCAGGGCATAGGTGAAGTGATCAATCACGTCGAAACCCGTGCGGTTGAAATGCTCAGAGAGGTATCGCTCCGCCATCGCCATCCCCACGCCCATCGCGAAACCCTGGCCCAGCGGTCCCGTGGTGACCTCGATGCCGGGTGTCAGCCCGGACTCCGGATGGCCGGGAGTATTGCTTCCCCATTGGCGGAACTGGATCAGCTCCTCCAGCGGGAGATCATAGCCGGTCATGTGGATGAGGCCATAGAGAAGCGCCGAGCCATGACCTGCCGACAAGACGAAGCGGTCGCGGTTGAACCAGGCGGGATTTCGTGGGCTGTGCTTAAGGAACCGGTCCCAGACGACATAAGCGATCGGTGCGGCCCCGAGCGGAAGGCCGGGATGGCCGGACTTTGCCTTCTCAACCGCGTCGACGGCGAGGAAGCGAAGCGTGTTCACACATAGCTTGTCGGTCTTGTTCAAAGGCTCGCTCCTCCCAGTATTGATCAGGAATGAAGGTAACATATCGGGCTTCCCTAACACAACTCCCAAGAGGGGGGAGCGATGCCCTTATGCGGCTTGACGGTGGGTGTTGGGCATGATATAAGCGGGGCATGAGCGAGTGGGTTACCGGCTATCCGAAGGCCGGCACGGGTAGAGCCAGGAGGTAGAGATGAGGGTCCTCATTATTCTCGGAATCGTGGTAGGAATGCTCGGGACCGCAACCATAGCCTCGGTGGCGGATCCGGTGCCGGGGAGCCCGCTGCAGCTGGCATCGGCTCTGGCACAGGAATCGGAAGAGAAGAAGGATGAGAAGCCGGAAGAGGCCGAGGAAGAGCAGAAGGAGCGGCATGAGAAGAAGAAGCGGGGCGAGGAGGAGAGAAGCACAAGCAGTTCGAGCGGCTCGAGCTTCGACTGCCGAGTGACACTCCCGATGACTCAGATGACCAGGACATCAAACCCCGGGCATTTGAAATAACCCACGAGTATGAGCAGCCTATGACCGGTTTGATGCAGCTCGAGCAGGGCCCGGCAGCAGAGGCGATGGCGTGGAACATTCCAGGAGGGGAAGTAGCCGGTTCTGGAATAGTCTTTCATGTCCCGGTGGGTGATGAAGTCCTTATATGGAAGAGGGCCGTGGCCCGCGGGGACACGGCATGGTTCGAGATCAGCCGCCTCGAGATGGAGTCGGAGCGCGGTTGGGTCAGGGCCCGGGATGTTGAGATCGACGACACCCAGGCGACAACCCTGCGCTTGTCGCCGGTAGCTCGCCCGATAGCGGGGAGCCGGTTGAGGACGTGGAGCCGGTGAAGAGGGAACAGCCGGCCGTCTGGCTGAGGGGTGATGTCTCCTGGTATACCTTTTTAGGCCAGCCCCTATGGGGAGAGTACGACGGCAGGGGCTACCAGATCCGGGGCATGGTGCATATGGTAACACCGTCCAGTTTTCAGGTCGGGGCCGGGGTGGGCTATGCCCGGGGTCACGGAAACCCGACTGTGGTCTATGAAACGTCTTCATTGTTCGATGAACCTCTGGATAGTGACCTGTACATTCTCTCGCTTGAACTTCAAGCAGGTCAACACATCCTGATGGATGATGGCGACAGCTTTGCATGGGGCATAGGGCCGACCCTCTTCAAGGTCAAGGAAAGCGCGGAAATTGCCTACACCGAATACGAAGACGGCCAACCGGGAAGACCGGGTATCAGGACCGATACCTTAACCAGGTGGGTCCTTGGTTTCGAAGGCAGGGTCGCGCTGCTACACTCGCTCAGCGGAAAGTATCCCATAGGCGTGGTCACCGGGTTTTCTATCATCCCCTGGGACAGCAAGCAAGAGGCATCGCTCACCCTGGACTGGCTTGACAGAAGCTACTTCGCCACCTATCAGCTGGGCTTGACCTGGGGGGCCTTCTTCTAGCCCGGCTTCTGGAATGTGGCCGGGGTGTTCCCTGCCCGCAGTGAGTGAATCAGTAGGGAGTCAGTGAGGAATGAGTTGACCTGGTTTGAGTCCATGTTCAGGCGCCTGGGGGTTGCAGGCATTTTCCTGGCATCGTTCTCCCTCTGGCCCTTATGCGCTCATGCGGTTGTCCGGGCTGATGACGGGGGTCTCGCTCCCGCAAACATGGCGCTCAGGTTCTACCAGAAGTACATCTCAGACCTGCGTTACGGAAACTGCCGCTTCGAGCCGAGCTGCTCACAGTATGCAATTGAAATAACCCGGGAAAGAGGCCTGCTGGCAGGGTCGGTCCTCGCAGCGGACCGGCTGATAAGGTGTAATGGCGGTGCGCACCAGTACCATGACCGTGGTCCCGGCGGGAGGTTGAGCGACCCCTCCGGCGGGGGGCTCCCGGCGAAGACCCGCCCGGAAGTCCCGGAATGGCTGATGCCTGTCTATGATCGGTCTCCTCCTTTGGCCGGGGCACCCACTCTGGATAGACGGTACACCGGGAACTCCGCGGACGCGGATTCCGCCGGTGCTGATCCCGCCCATGCGGACTCTGCAGATACGGACTCCGTCGGCGCGGATTCCTCCTATGCGGATCCTGTCTGCGTGGAGACATTGAGACCCCGGCTCTATCTTGAAGATTGTGCCGGTTTCGCGGAAGCCCTCGCGGATGAGGGTGATTGCGAGCGGGCCGCCACCGAGTATCTGAGGGTCGCCTACCTGGGCCGGACCCCGGAGCTCAGGTTCTGGGCCCACATGAGAATCGGCAGTTGCCTCTATGCAAACGAGATCTGGGACGCCGCCGCCGCGGAGTTCCGTGATGCGGCCGGATCCGGTTCGGTATCCGCCGAACGCAGTCTCGCGAGGTTCATGGCAGCGGGCTCATACTTCAATGCACTCGACTATGATCTGTGCAGTGATCTCCTCAGCAGGGTTGATTTCTCGGAACGACAGTCAGATGCAGACTGCGTGGAAGCTGGTGGCGATGGAACAGAGGTCACCCGGGAGCACTGGCTCTTTCTCAAAGGACTCTCCCTAATGGGACTTGCCGACTGGGCCGGGGCCGCCGGGAGTTTCGAGGAGGTGCTCGCCGCCTGCCCTCGATCACTGAACCGGGACCGCGCAGTCTTCCTCGCCGGGCAGGCCAACCTTGGTCCAGGCCTTCCTCACCGAAGCCCCACCGCGGCGTCAGTATTCTCAGCGGTGATCCCCGGATCCGGCCAGATGTACTCGGGCCGCTTCACCGATGGGTTGCGCCATCTCATCTTCGACGGACTTCTGATCTACACGGTCTACTGGCTCGCCCGTGAGGAGAACTACACCGGCGCTTATCTGGTGGCCGGGATAACCATCCCGTTCTATGTCGGCAATATAGTGGGCGCCAAACGAAGCGCAGAGTGGTTTAACTCTACTAAGCGCACCGAGTTCATCCGGGACTCGATCAACGCGACACGCTGACCGCGGGCGTACCCGGCCAGAGATGCATTGATTTTTCCTCCGGCTGTGGTTGTAATGATCGCATGCGAGACAGTCACGATGACGTCCCTGGCGGTGTGGTAAAGGAGGCCTTTGGGGTTTTAAGATGATTCCCGGGTGACTGGTGATTCTGTTCGTGACCTGTCCCTTCTCTGGTATATGAGTTGTCAACGACAATTCCGAATCCCTATCGCCTCCCTGGCAGAACTCCCCGAGAAACAGGTGTGCGTATCAGCCTCATGGCACCGCGCACCTTGACATGACACCCAACGGCAGTATAGTCTATATCCAGCGTGTAAAGCCCCTCCGAGAAGTCTCCACACGGGATCATCCTGCGGTTCACCAAGAGTCCGGACCTCGATCTCAGAATCGTCACGCCCGGCAAGAGGAGGGAGGCAAGCATGAAAGCGCACGATACCGCACCACAAACCGTGAGCACAATGAAGCAACCTGCACGGCCTGGGCGCAGCAGTGACAGCTCGCCGGCGAAGGCGCCCCAGTCTCCTTGACAGACTGAGATGTGCCTTGCAGTCGAGACATTACAGTCGAAGAACTGAAAAGAGCTACTGCCACTGGATCAAGCGGTACGTAATCTTCAATCACATGCGGCACCCCAAAGAGATGGGAGAGACCGAGATCAACACTTTCCTTTCCCACTTGGCACTCAAACGCAAGGTCAGCGCCTCCACCCAGAACCAGGCTCTCAGCGCAATACTGTTTCTCTACCGCCACGTCCTGAAGCGAGATGTTGGTGATCTCGGAGATGTGATCCGTGCAAGAAAAGCGAAACACCTGCCTGTAGTCATGACACGAGAAGAAGTCCGGTCTGTGCTCGATAGGATGAAAGGGGAGACACGCTTGATAGCATGTCTCATGTATGGCGCGGGGCTACGCATATCGGAATGCCTGCGGCTTCGGGTCCATGACATAGACTTCAAGACTAACCAGATTGTGGTCCGTAACGGTAAGGGTTCTAAGGACCGCCTGACGATGCTGCCCGGGAGGGCACGCGAGCCCTTGCAGGACCACCTCGAGGATGTGAAGAGACTCCATGACTGCGACCTCGCCGATGGTTATGGCCAAGTGCAGATGCCATACGCCTTGGCTCGCAAGTATCCCAATGCGGGACGCTTCTGGGGCTGGCAGTTCGTGTTCCCTCAGAAGAACCGGTGGGTTAACTCTGAAACGGGGGAGCAGGGGCGTCATCACCTGCATGAATCCGTTATTCAGAAAGCCATGCGGGTAGCTGTCCAGAAAGCAGGAATCCTCAAGCACGCCACCTGCCATAGTCTGCGTCACTCCTTCGCAACCCACGTGCTCGAAGCCGGCTATGACATAAGGACAGTAAGACCACAATGGTGTACACGCATGTGCTCAATCGCGGGGGGAAGGGGGTGCAAAGCCCCATGGATTCTATGTGACAGCGTAACGGCGGCAGTTTATCGAGAAAACTCGCTCTGTGTCCACACCGCTCACGAGAAAATTGACAACTGTTTTAGAGTGTGATACTTATGATCATATACGCAGGGTGGAGTTATACCACAATTTGGCTGTACATAAGGTAGTTGACGAGAAAACTGATAAACCCTAGTTAGCTGAAGATACGAACACAACAAGGAACCAAGGAGCACGCCATGATAATACGACCCGGAAGAACTGCTCTGCCCATCGCACTTATGATTTTATTGACATGCGGCTTGCGGGCGGGCGCGCAAGAGACTTCGTGGGAAATTGGGCCACGTAATTTGCCCGCGTCGGTCGATGTGAGTGATGTCGTGCGTGAAACGCTGTTGAAGACCCCGCCACCTGATGTGGCAGCTGCGAAGGGGGTTGTCTTTAAAACAAACGAGGAGTGGGAGGCTTATGCGAAGGAAAGAAATGTTTCAAGCGCGACAGCGGCGCGTGCATTGGCTGAGGCGCTATCCGTTACCATCCAGGAAGACAAGATCGCGGGTGTGAATGTCCACCGCGTGACGCCGGCTGAAACCGGCGAAGGGCACGAGAAGCACCTGTTCGTGTATATCCATGGTGGTGCCTGGTTTCTCAATGGTGGTGTGGCCGGCACATTGGAGGCCGTGCTTATTGCCGCTCATCTGAAGATGCAAGTCGTTTCCATTGACTATCGTATGCCACCCCAGCACCCCGCTCCAGCAGCAATCGATGATGTTGTTGCCGTTTGGAAGGAATTGTTGAAGACGCAGTCTTCAGCTTCGATAGCGATGGGAGGGTCTTCTGGGGGAGCGAACATTAATCTGGCATCGGTTCATCGCTTCGGGGAACTTCAGTTAGCTTTTCCAGGGGCGCTTTACCTAGGTACCCCCTGTGTGGACATCGAGATGAATGGCGATAGCCGCTATATCAATGAAGGCGTCGACCGAAATCTCGTCTCATGGGATGGCGTACCCCTTGACTCGGGAGCGCTGTACGCTGGTGATTACGACCATAAACACCCCTATATTTCCCCGATTTATGGCGACTTTGAAAACTTTCCGCCAGCCTATCTGATCAGTGGAACACGAGATCTGTTATTGAGCGACACGATTCGAGCACACCGTAAATTGAGACGAGCGGGAGTGGAAGCCGACCTTCATATATATGAGGGTCAGTCACATGCAGACTATATGGCTATGT
>JALGWN010000187.1 GCA_025774115.1 bacterium | reverse complement strand
AAAATAACGCCTGAGGGCCTCCAGGTCTTCGACATTGACATCTACGGTCGATGGTATCACCGGCGAAAGCGGTTGGGACTTGCCGCAGCCCCTCTGATCGTAGTATATCACCCTGAGATCGGATGCAAGCGGATCGAAGCCGCCGTACATCAGTGACTTTTCAAACCCGGGGCCGTCGTGGATTACAACTACCGGTGGGCCTTTCCCGATCGTCCGGTATGACAGCCTCACCCCTTCGCCGTCCCCCGAGCCCAGACGCACATCGGGATTCGAGCAGGATGTCGGGAGAGTCCCGAGACCCGCCAGTAACACAAGGACAACGACTAATCTCTTTGGTTTCATAGGGATCGACGCGCCACTTTGTTACGCCTATTGTCTCATGGAGGGGCCGGGATGTCAACCGTGCCTTCGGCCCGGCCCGCTCACCTGCCAAAACCGCTGAGCTTCACCCAGGGCCTCACCTCTTCTTTGCCCATTGCGGCGATCTTCCGGGCCAGTTCGCCGTCAAGATCGCCCCGCTCGACGAGTTTCGCAAGACTCACCGGACTCATCACCGAGACCCTCTCCCAGAGACCCGATGCCCTCACCAGGTCCTCCAGCTCCTGTCTGCCTGCCTCCTCCCGCTTCGGGAAGGACACACCCTTGTAGAATCTCACCAATACCCGGTGATCGCTTCCCTTCACAACCTCGATCTCGTGTTTGCGGGCATATGCGATCAGGGCATCCTTGACTTTCCGTATCTCAAGATCCAGATCGGCTTTCTTCCCGTCGAGTTCAGCGTACTTGTTGACCAGCCTGACCCCCGGCTCATCCAGATATTCATTGCGCGAAAGACCACCGGTCAGGAATAGATGCTTTTTTGCCGGACAATACTCCTGATACGCACACCAGCCGCATAGAGGACTTTCCCTGGCTCTGAACGCACTCTCGCCTTCGATGGACCGGATGAGCTCCATGGTCTCCCGCTTCAGCTCTTCCAGCTGGTCTGCGTTCCTCGCCGACCTCAGGTCCTTGCCGAAAGCCAGGTAATGCCAAACCAGTTCGACGCTCTTGGCATCCTTCCAGTCTCTCTGCACGGCTATCTGGTAAAGCGCGAGCTGCCGGTCCTTGTCGATCTGCCCCTGCGTCTTGAGCCTGCCCGAGGTCTTGTAGTCATGAATCTCGTACTTGCCGTCATCGGTAACGGCAACCCGGTCTACGAAACCCCTGACCCAGTAGTTCTCATCCTCATCCAGGGGGAAGAAGACAAGATGCTCGAGAGCAATGGTACGGGTCTCATCGAAGGGATGGTGCCGGTCGTAGTATTCGGTCGCACATTTCCGCCCCACCTCCCTGTAGTTGTCGGGCGTATAATCCTTCTTAACAACCGTGATACCGTCATGCCATTTCTCATCCCACACTTTGTCGTAATGTGCCAAGACCTCATCTCTGGTGGGTATCTTGGTCATGCTCACATCCTTGTAGAGTTTCTCGAGGACCTCGTGCACTATCCCCCCCATGAAAGCCTCGATCGACTCCGTTTCGGCCTTGATCTTATCGATGTATTGGATTTTGAATTGCCGGGGGCAATTCCGGAAAGTCTCGAGTCTCGAGTGTGAGTAGGTATGGGTATTCATAGGTTCAACCTTTCCCGAAGCAGCCAAGTCAACCAACTGACAGCTTTTATAGTGCATATACGGGGCCGATGTCAAGCACGTCGGGCACAGAGACCCTGCCAACGTCGGGGGTGGAACTCCGACGCGCTACACAGATATGGATTCATGTAGCGTCGCGACTCCTGTCGCGACGAACCAGACCATTGGGGAAGGCCCTTGCCATGGGCGCGGCAATGCTGCGAATGGACCGGGCGATCGCCTAGCGCTTGATGATCTTCTTTGAGAGGGCGCCGGAGGGGCTGTCTATCCGTATGAAATAGACCCCGGGGGATACCGCCGAACCGTCTGAAGAGGTACCCATCCAGGTAACTGTCCCTTGCCTGGAATCGGCTTCGGAAAACACATTGACCAAACGGCCCGCCACATCGTAGACCCCGAGGCTCACGCGGCTCCCGGCCGGCTTATCGAAGGAGAAGGTCGTGGTCGTGGCAAATGGATTGGGATAGGCCCGCAGGTCGAACCCCTCACACACAATGTCCACACCTGCGCCCGCCATGTTGTACAGGTCGCCGTCAACCGTATAAGTCCCCCCGTCCACGCTTATCACGATATGACCGCCGACCACCTCGCCTTCGCCGGCAGGTATGGTGCCGCCGCTACCCAATTCGGTCTGATAGACATAGCTGTCGTGGCTGACCAATCTGTTTATCACCGTCTGGGTGGGATGACCATAAGAGTTGTTGCCGACCGATATCACGGATACTTCCGCGTCGAGCGCGGAAACCAGGGTCTCGTTGGAATTACTGGCGCTCCCGTGGTGGTTCACGCGATAGATGTCGATGTCGCCCACTTCGGCAGCGACACTTGTTTCGATGTCATGGTAGTTTGAAGAGTTCACACCGGAGAGGTCCCCAGCGACAAAGAAATCGAAGTCACCGTATTCCACAAGCAGGGCAACACAGAGGTCGTTCTCGTCGTACTTGTCATCAAACGGCGGGGAGATCTGACCGTTCCCGTTGACACCGATACAGGTTACGGTCACCCCTCCTCCCAGGTCGATCACCTGCCCGTCGGTTATGGTAGTACGTTTGGGGGCAACGGCGGCCGCATAGCTTGCATAGGTGATCGTGGTATAGGTCCACCCCCGGTCGAGGGCCGCGACCCTTATGGAGTCGATCCCCAGCGAGGCGACAACCTCATCCATCCCGCCAACGTGGTCAACGTGATAGTGCGAGGCCCCGACATAGTCGAGCGCCGTAAGACCCAAACCCTGGAGGTAGGGAATCACGGTGTTGTTGCCCTTGCCGTTGTTGCCGGCATCGAAGAGGAAGGTCCCGCCGGCAGGGGACACTATGAGCGTACAATCACCCTGTCCGACGTCTATACAGTGGATCTCAAGACCCGCCCCGGACTCACCCGAAAACCCCACGAGCACAACCGCCGCCAGGCCAAGCGCCAGAGCAACCATAGTCGATTTTCCGATCATCGCAGTTACACCTCTCTTACAAGCCCTATCTGAAAACCTCTTACGATCCGACACACTATCTATATGATACCACATTTGGCGAATGGATTCAATCAGGACGTGACCGCGTCGGGCACAGAGACCCGACGCTACATGGCAGGAGCGCCAACGAAGGGCAGGCCTTTGGGGCTATCGCCAATCGGCGACGGTAGCAGCAACTACCGTAGGGGCTAATCTCCCAGGTGACAAGGCCACCTGAAAGCCTAAAGTCATTATCAGGCCTTCCACTTGGGGATGTCAAGGGGAGGCTGATAATGAATAGACTGAAACCAGAAAAAGCGTTGTTGGTACTTTCGTTACTGGTGGAAGGCAATTCAATCCGATCTACCGAGCGTATCACTGGCGTACACCGCGACACTATTATGAGGCTCACGGTCAGGGTGGGCCAGCAATGCGAGCGATTTATGCATGAGACCATGCGAAACTTGGAATGTAAGCGCCTGGAGCTGGACGAGATATGGACATTCTGCCGCAAGAAACAACTCCGGCTTACCAAGCGGGAGAAGCGAATCAGGTCCATAGGGGATCAATACGTATTCTACGGGATTGACCCCGTCACAAAGCTCATACCGACGTGGGTAGTCGGCAAACGCAATGCGCGGAATACCTTGCGCTTCACAAAGCAGGTCAAGGGATCTCTTAACGGCGTGAGACCACAAATCTCAACGGATGCCTTCTCTCCCTATGTGGATGCTATAGAAGAAGCGTTCGGTTGTGAGGTCGATTACGCCATAATAACAAAGGAGTATAAAAGCGTAGCGGTCGGACCTGGCCGATACGCTCCACCAGAGGTCTCAAGGACAGTTAGAACAATATGCCAAGGCGAACCCAATAAGGCTCATATCTGTACGTCGATTGTGGAAAGGCATAACCTGACCATTAGAACCGTTATGCGGCGATTCACAAGGCTATCCCTTGGGTTTTCTAAGAAGCTGGAAAACCTCAAGGCGGCGGTTGCCTTACACTTCGCCTATTACAACTTTTGCTGGATTCCCAGGACTACAGGGGTTACTCCTGCTATGAGAGCGGGGCTTGCCAATAGGCCTTGGAGCACGGACCGCCTATTGGCCGAAATTGGCTAAGGCTTGATACCAACCTCTTTCATGATCTTCCGCAGTTCCTCTTGACTCTCTATACCCAGTTTGCGCATATACGACCGATGTGTACCCTTCTTGGTTTCCTTGGTCTTTATAAGGACAATGATCTCTTCGGGGTTGTTCTGATGTGCATAACTACGATGAGTGCCCTTCTGGCGGACAAAGTAATAGCCTTTGTAGATGAAGATTTTCTCCCATTCCTGCCATGAAAGCAGGCGGAGTCTAGCCAACCTACGTCCTCGCAGCTATTCGGCGCGGCACTCTCTTGGGGATACTCGTCACTAGCGCGTTGGTCTGGAATTGACCCCAGAGCGTCTTCTCGACTGTTCTTTGGCGCATCTGCCGAACAAACAACCTGTGCATTATGGTATTGTAAGTGCTCAGTTCCTTTGCCGTTTCAAAATAGAGATCAATAGCCTCTAGCAGATGCGCCTTTGCTTCCTCTATTGAGCCGCCAAATGTATCTATCTCTAGCTCCGGGCAAGACGCTAGCACGTGGTCATCCTGCTCGTTCAATAGACCCGTTAGATAGACTATGGGGGACATGGCTTCCTCTCTCGTCCGCCCCATTCTATCCTTTTTGCTCATTCTGGT